>CAZTZL010000007.1:0-65444 GCA_964617625.1 uncultured bacterium | reverse complement strand
GAAACGGCTGATTCTATGATAAGTGCTATTCGTCGTTATGGATCATGGACTGGCATCGGTTTGGCCGACCATCTTTTTTAATTTTTGCATAATCATTTCGGTTTCTTTTTCATCCAGCTTTTTATCCGCAAAACTTTTCTGCAGTGTAAGACCAAGATCCTGCATCTCTTTTTTATCAATCGCACCTGTTTTGATTTTTTCTCCCAATTTCCTGAAAATCGCTTCCGCCTCCGCTTTTTTCTCATCTGTCTGCAAATTGCCGATCATTGCCTTTTGAAGTGATCCGAGGCTTTTTTCCATAACCTTCGCTATCAGCTGATCACGATGGGTAAAAACGTAAATTCCTCCTATCACGATGACAAGTACGATTAAAATGACAACGGCAAGAATCACCTTTTTCATAATCCCTCTCCTTTATTGAAATTTTTATTGGGTGGTTGATTTGTTTAAGATAAGAAGAATCTTAGAATGTTTCAAGTGGTGAATACATCTTAAGAAAAATTGTCAGTATAAAAACACAGGAAACTTAAAATTAGTTAATTGGATTGTTCATGATCTTTTTCATCCGAATCAATCTTCTTTTTCATCTCCTCAAATTCCGGATACATCTTTTTAAAACAAACCGGGCAAAGACCGTGGCTGAATTGGGCATTGGAATGCGCGTGAATATACTCCTCAACCTGGTGCCAGTATCCCTTATCATCCCTGATTTTTTTACAGGACGCACAAATCGGAAGCAAACCGCTGAGTGTCTTTACATTGTCCAGGGCGACCTGAAGCTCCTTATTGGCCGTTTCAAGGTCTCTGGTTCTCTCCTCGACTTTTATTTGAAGTTCCCTTGCCCGCTTGCGTATCATGTTGGTCCGCCATTCAAATACCACCAGCGAAAACGCAATGAACAGGAAAACCACGAAAACACGAAACCATGTAGTCTGCCAGAAAGGAGGCGCAATCATGATCCGGACTGATCTGCCCTCCTTATTCCATATGCCGTCATTATTGGAACCTTGAACCCTGAAAATGTATTTGCCTGGCGGGAGCTTGGCATACGTCACTGTTCGCTGATGGCCGTTTTCATTCCATTTTCTTTCCAGATTTTCAAGAATCGTACGGTATTGATTCTCTTCAGGGCAGATATAACTGAGTGCGGCAAATTCAAAGGTGATTGTATTCTCTTTATATGAGAGGTGAATTTCAGTAGCCTGGCTGACTGCTTTTTTTAGAATAGCATGTTTTGAGCGCAAGACATTCACTGGCACAGATTCATTGAACAGTTTAAAATCTGTAATGACAACAGGAGGAACATAGGGATTGGGACGAATGCTATCCGGATGAAAGGCATTAAATCCATTGATACCTCCGAAGAACATCTCTCCACCGGAGCCCTTGCAGTAAGCGCCTGTGTTGAATTCATAATCCTGGAGACCATCATTGACGTTATAATTCTGAAAGGTTTCCAGTTCCGGATCAAATTCAACAATCCCCATATTGGTGCTCATCCAGAGATTTCCATGATCATCCTCGAGTATCCCATAAATGACATTATTGGGCAAGCCCTGTTTCACTGTATAACTTTTGAATGTTCCGCTTGCGCGATCCATCTGATTCAGGCCGCCCCCGTAAGTCCCGATCCAGAACCTCCCTTTGCTATCTTCATAGATGCTCATCACACAGTCCTTGCTCAGGCTCATCGGATTATCGGGATCGTTCCGAAAATGAACAAACTGATGCGACCCCGTTTTTTCTGATAAAAGAAGCTTGTCCAATCCGCCGCCGTCCGTCCCGATCCATATTGTGCCTGACCGGTCTTGATAAATTATATAAATACGATTACTGCTGAGACTGCCTGGATCATCCAGATCGTGCCTGAAATGAATAAATTCGGCACCTTTTTTATACGTACCCGGTATAAGCTGATCGATACCGTTATCCCACGTTCCGATCCAGATATTTCCGGAGCGATCCGGATACAATGCCATAACATAGTTGCTGGACAGACTGTTTGGATCATCCGGACGACTGAGATAATGCTGAAAACGGTGGGCTCTCTGCCAGCTTCCCCGATCAATCAGCTGATATAGTCCGAATCCGTTTGATCCAACCCAAATCGTACCGGATTGATCTTCACAAATGGATAATATATAATTTGTAAGAAGACCGTACGGATTTTTCGGATCTTTTTGATAATGGACAAATCTGTTTTCTTTTCGAATAAACCGGTCCAGGCCTCCATCCGTGGCAATCCAAAGATCACCGTACCGGTCTTCACACATCGACCAGACATAATTTTGACTCAGACTGTTTCGATGATTCAGCTCGTGCTTATAATGCAAAAATGGTTTTTTATCTTCACAATATTGATTGATGCCGCCGTCCGTCCCAATCCACAATGCACCGGAACGGTCCTTATAAATCGAGCGAACCATATTATTGCTCAGGCTGGACGGATTATCCGGATCATTTTCATACCGGGAAAAATTCCCTTTATTCGCATGGAACCAGTTCAAACCCTGATCCGTTCCTATCCAGAGCTGGCCTGCCGGATCCTCATAGAGGGCATACACAGAATTCCCGCTCAGGCTTCCGATTATCCCGGGATGATGAGCATAACGGTTGAATGTGGGCTTTAATTGATCCTCTTCCCGGATTAAATTCAGTCCGCCCAGATCCGTACCGATCCATACATTCCCGGCATGGTCTTCAAGCGAACATAAGATATAACTGCTTCCCAGAGTATTATTATTCTTTTTATCATAGTAATACCTTTGACAGGTTCCGTTATCAGGATCCAATCGGTTCAGGCCGAAATCGGTTCCAATCCATAATAATCCGCTTTGACTTTCATGAATCGATGTGATATAATTATAACTGAGACTGCACTTATTTTCAGGGTCATGTCTGTAATGTTTGAATTGTACAGATCGAATAGGATCTCTAATCAAGTCGATCCGATCCAGCCCTCCGGCAGTGCCGACCCAGAGATTTCCCAGACGATCCTCATAAACAACGGTTACCGTATCATGACTCAGACTCCCTGCATCTGTAGTATCTTTTCGAAACCGACAAAATAATTCAGTGACCGGATCATAAGCGTTCAGACCGCCTCCGTTGGTCCCGATCCACAAAATTCCTGACCGATCCTCACAGATTGATGTGATTTCATCGTAGCTCAGACTTTTTTGATCCGAGGGATCATTCCGAAAGACAGAAAACGTATAACCGTCAAACCGGTTTAATCCGTCTTCGGTACCGAACCACATAAATCCGGTCCGGTCCTGCAGAATACAGGTGATGGTATTCTGGGAAAGGCCATCACCGACATTCAGACGTTTGAACTTCATTTCCTCAGCAACCAGTGCGGAGCGTGAAAATCCCAGAAGTAAAAAGAAAACAGGAATGATTTGAATAAACATCGAATCTTTACAAATATTCCGGAAAGCGAGATGATTATTTTTTTTCATTCATATTCCTGTACAACAAAAGTAATCAATGATGGCTCAACCTGACAGGATCTCGGCATCATTTGGTTAAATATTGACCACTATAGATTTTTCCAGCAGTTTTAATTTATTCAGTATTTTTATATACCTGCCGGTTTTCTATTTCCGGACTGATAGTTATTCGATTCAACCAAATAATCCCTGCATACCAATAGAATAACGCGAATCTGATTAATAAATTGTTCTGGATGAAAATAATTGATTGATTTATTTCATCAGCCAAAACAATCACAAAAATGCGTTTCCAATGGAATGCAAAATTCAAGCCGTTATCCTGCAGCATGACAGGGAAATGACTAAATATTTCAATTATTTCAAATTAGGAGTTATACAGCCATTGCATGTGGAAATATTTAAAGCAGGCTCTGGTTCAAAATAAACCATTTCTGCAGAAGGATGGAATTTATTGAATGAAGGATCCGTACAATTGAACCGTATTCTGAAATACTGTCTCGGCTGCTTCATCGAATTTCAAATCCTTGATTTCGGCTATAGATTCGATTGCAGTGCGGATATTCTTCGGCTCGTTTCGCTCGCCGGGAACCGGACCGAGCACCGGGCTGTCTGTTTCAACCAGCAGACAGGAGAGCGGTAAAAGTTTGACCAATTTTTGTTTTTGACGGGAACGTAAAATGGAGGGCGGAATTGAAAAAAAATATCCGGCCTCTACCGCAGGCAGGGCTGTCGAAGCTTTCCCGTCAAAAGCATGAAGCTGCACTTTTCGTGCATCATAATTCAGCAGAAGATCAATGACCGGCCTGCCGGCGGACCGGGAATGAACATTGAGCGGCAAATCAAGCTCTTTGGACAGTTCGATAAAACGGATAAAGATTTCCTTCTGTATTTCCCTGTCCGGGGATTCCTTCACCTTCCAGTAGTCAAGCCCGACTTCCCCGATGCCGATAAGCTCGTTATGATTCTGCCGGATCCATCGGATGATTTTGTCCGCTTGATCTGAATCGAGATAGCTAGGATACAACCCTGCGAGCGGATGAAGAATCGGATACATATTCGAGAGAACTAAATTTTTCTCTGCATCCTCAAGCGTTTCACTCACTGTAAAAATGGAAACAACATCCGACTCTTCTGCACGCCTGAGAACTTCCTCCCGGTCCGGATCAAAGGATGAATCGCAGAGATGGGTATGCGTGTCGATAATTTTCGCTTGATTTATTTTCAAGGGAACGCTTCCTTTTGATACTTCGCTCACAACGTATCAAATCCGGATAAAATATGCAAGTTATTTTAAATGAAAAAATGATCCGCTTTTATTGACTATTGGATTGAATAAATCACTGAATTCAAGGAACTTCATTCTCTTAATTGTCATTTAAAAGTAATCAAAAGAATTAAAGAATATGAAAAATACTAATAAAATACAATCAGGAGGTTCTATGAAAACCAAAATCCTCTATGCTGCAGGAATGATCCTTTTCACCGGTCTGTTGACCAGCAATGGACTTTTTGCGCAGAGCGTATCGAAATCCAACACGGAGAAAATGGAGAAGGCCAAACAGGATACGGTTCAGACCACTGAAGTGACGCAGACAGTCTGCCCGGTTATGGGCGGTGAAATCAACAAGGAAGTCTATGCGGATTATAACGGCAAGCGGGTTTACTTTTGCTGTCAGGATTGTTTAAGCACATTTAAGAAAGATCCCGAAAAATATATGAAAAAACTGGAAGACGAAGGTGTTACGCTTGAAAATGCCCCGGAACAGAAGAAACCGTAAATGAATTACCTCCCGGGGGTAATTGCCTTCGGGAGGTCTGTTTCATCTTATTACAAAATAATTTATTCCTCGACAAGATTCTTTACCGTTTTAGCAAGCTCTTCTCCCCGCACATCAAAATAGCGCAAGTTTCCTTTTTTGTCCACGAGCCAGATTGAGGGAATGGAATTGACATGATACAGCTTCACATCAGGATCGTTCCATCCTTCTCCCGAAAAAGCAAAATGCCAGTTCAGTTCCTGTTCCCGGATAAATGCGTCCAGTTTCTCTCTATCCGAATCCAGACTGATGCTGATGAGTTCGAACGAATCTTCCGGATAAGTTGAGCGGATACTTTTCAGATTGGGCATCTCTTCCCGGCAGGGAGGGCACCACGTGGCAAAAAAATCGATCAGGACGACTTTCCCTTTCTGTTTCGAAAGGGACCACACCGAACCATCCGGCAGGTTCAACGATATCTCTTTGGCGGGCCGGCCGATCCCGATATTTTTCTTGATGGTTTCGGCAAGCGATTGAAACCGGCGATCTGTCTGGAGGGGAATGTATATTGAATCGGAAAGTGTTTTCAAGCTGATAAATCCCCGGTCCACAGCTTTCTCGAGCCAGTCCAGCGCATCCTCCATGCGATTCAGTTTGATGCAGGCCTCTGTGATCAGGATACAATCCCAGGGGGATTTTCTTTCATGCACCTTTTCCGCAGCAAGAGCCGCTTCCAGCGCTTCCGGATACCGCTTCAGTCCATCCAGCAAATAGTATTTTGCCTGCAATGTATTCCGGTCTCCGCCATTAGTAGAAATCAAACTGTCCACAATAACCAGACCCTCTTCATATTTTTTCTCGTCATACAACCGGTATGCCCGGTCAAGAGGTGATTCGGCACGGAGCAAACAGGCAACAATGAGAATAAAAACTAATAACATTCTTTTTGTCATATCAACTCCTGTTGCATTTAAAAAGTCATGACGATTTGTGAATTTGGACAAAGCAGTCAAATAATTAGATAACAATTTACTTTCCCAGTTTTTTCGCCACACGTTTTACAATGGCTTCGATTCCGCTTTCACTCATTTGAACAGGTTCTGATTTAGGGACAATGATCCTTCCGGGAATTTTCATTTGTTTTCGGACTTCCATCAGTTTGTCGATCTCGTCCTGCGGAATCACATTGACTCTCCCAATCTGCATGGCCAGAAAAGTGATTTGCGAAACATGTTCCAGTGTTTCCATCCTGTGAAAAGCAGTCAGTAAATTCTCCCCCATAGTCAACGCACCGTGATTGGCAAGGAGAATCGCGTCGGTTTGTTCGACAAAGGAACGGATCGATGCCGGGATTTCCCGAGTGGATGGTGTACCATAATCAGCGACCGGAACGGCACCCAATGTCAGTACGGCTTCGGGAAGAACGCAGGCATTGGGAGCAGTGCCCGATACGGAAAAACCGGTGGCATAAGGGGGATGTGCGTGTACCACGGCTTGAATGTCTTCTCTCTGTTGATAGATTTCCAGATGCATCTTCGTTTCACTCGAAGGTTTATATACCGGATGTTTGGTAATCGGCTCACCGTTCAAATTTAGTTTAAGAATCATCTCCGGTATCATGAAGCCCTTGCTCACACCCGTCGGAGTGACCAGAATTTCACTGGGGTTGATTCTGACGGATATATTGCCGTCGTTGGCCGCCACAAATCCGCGCGCCCATAACCGTTCCCCAATTTCGACGATGAGAGATTTCTGTTCCGATTCATTCATAAAAATACCCGCTTCTTCCCCTCCTTAATATCCCCTCCTCAAGGGGAGAATAAAAAGTGAGTATTATGATCATAAGATTATACATCCACAATCTTCCCGGGATTTAAAATGTTATTTGGATCGAACACTTTTTTGATCGACTGCATCAATCCGATCTGTTTCGGGCCTAGAAAGGATTTTAAAAATTCCTTTTTAATCACGCCGATACCATGCTCTCCGGACACTGTGCCGCAGTATTTCTTTCCCAGCTCGTGCAGCGTTTCTCTCACGGCGGGCACTTTCTCATGACAGTCATCAATTTTACTCCAAACGCCATCTTCCCAGAAATGGCTCATAATGTGGATGTGAACATTGCCGTCCGCAGCGTGTCCGTAACTGGGGAGCCACATTCCGTGTTCCTCTTCAACCCGGTGAATAGCATTCACAAAATTGGCGATGTCCGCACGAGGGACAGTGATGTCGAGATCTTCAAGCATATAATTCTTAATGGCATCGTAAGTGTGGCTGCGAATATCCAGAACGCCCTGCTGTTTCTGGGGCGTGTCGGCCACAAAAACATCCATGGCATTGTGTTTCAAACAAATATCACTGATCCCCTTGGCAAGCATCATGACCTCATCGTCCGAACTGCCGTCTACGATGATCATAAGATGGGCCTCACCCTCCGGGCAGGGCCATTTCTTGTTAATAAACTTCTCGCTGATCAGGATTGGTTTTTTCTCCATAAACTCGATGGCCATCGGTAAAATCTTGTTTCGCAGAATATCGGGAACAGTTCCGATGGCGTCGTTCAGATTTTGAAACGGAGCCACAAGTGTAAAAACCACTGCCGGCGGAGGCATCAGCGAAAGTGTGGCTTTCGTGATAATTCCGAGAGTCCCTTCCGACCCCACCATTAAATGCATGAGACTGTACCCGCTGCTGTTCTTGACAAACTTGCCGCCGAGACGGATCACTTCCCCGTCCGGCAGAACGATTTCGATCCCCTTGACAAAATTGCGGACCACACCGTATTTCACGGCCCGCGCGCCTCCGGCATTGGTGGCAATCACACCGCCAAGCGTGGCGGATTCGTCTCCCGGATGCGGAGGAAAGAACAAACCGGATTCTTTGAGGCCCTCGTAAAAATCCATGAGCATCACGCCGGCTTCCACGGTGGCCGTTAAATTGTTTGTATCGATTTCGATTATACGCTGCATATTTTCGAAACTCAAAATCACGCCGCCGTATATCGGAACAGAACCGCCGCAGAGTCCGGTTCCAGAACCGCGGACCGTAAGCGGAATTTTTTCATCGTTGCACACCCGGACAATTTGCGACACCTCATCCGTGGTTTTGGGCTTAACCACGATTTCAGGATAATTTTGGATCTCCTCGCCTACATATTCGTCATGCGAGTAATCAATCATATCCTCACGATTCGTTATCACATGTTCCGAACCGACAATTTGCTGGAATTGGTGGATTATTTCTTGATCTACTTTTCGATAAACGGTCTCGGTCATGTCTGCCTTTTAAATATCGATCTGTTTGTTTGGTAAAATCAATGATGGATAGTAAAATAATAATTTCGTAATTAGGTCATTATATCCTATGGATGATTTTCCAGCTTGATCTACTTTGTATACTGTCCACAATAGACTACTACTATATAACCCGTTGTGCATAATAGCAATTTCATACACTATGCTGATTTGTAAATATAATAATAACTGTCATTTCGACCGAAGGGAGAAATCTAATAGCAACTATTAAAAGATTTCTCACCGCGATGAAGATGGCGGTTCGAAATGACATATTTATAGATATTTAGAAATAATTTAATGTTGTTCTCAGTCTTAATTATGCACAATGAGTTACTATATACAATATACTATATACCATATACAATATACTACCTACTAATAAAGCAGCGAAATCGAAACCTTTTCAATCTCTTCTTTTCTCGGCGCGGAAATTTGCCCCCCCAATCGGGTCACGGACAACGCAGCTGCTGCACTGGCGTATCGGACAGCCTCCCGCACGATTTTCCCTTCGGCAAGAGCCACAGCCAGCACACCGTTGAAAATATCACCCACTCCTGTATTGTCAACCGTTTTAACCTTGAAACTCGGAACATGCTCCACTCCGCTCGCATCAATAAGGAACGATCCTTTGGCGCCCAGTGTCAGAACAACTGTTTCTATTCCTTTGGCGATCAGCATCCGTCCGGCTTCCTCTGCAGACTGATGATCATGAATCTTAATCCCGGTGAGCAGTTCTATTTCACTCTGGTTGGGTGTCAGGATGGAAATATATCGAAGCACATCATCGCTCAGAGTACGCGGCGGCGATGGTTTAAGAATGACCTTTACATTATATTGTGTCGCAATGGAAGCTGCTGCTTTAATCGTCTCAATAGGCGTTTCCAGTTGAATAAGCATGACATCATTTTTTGCAATCGTCTCTTTGACAGAATCAATATCTTCGGGGGATAAATTTGCATTGGCACCCGAAGCCAGCGCACTGCACTTTTCCCCCCGCTCCGTTAAAAATATGGATGCACAACCGGTAGACGCTTTGTCATCTTTGATGACATGATCGACTTGAATACCATCCTTGTTCATTTGTTCAATAGCGCGCAGCCCCAAAATATCATCACCCACACGGGCTATTAATGTAACATCACCATCGGCACGATTTGCTGCGATTGCCTGATTGACTCCTTTCCCTCCGGAACTGGTGAAAAATCTCCCTCCGACCACAGTCTCTCCTGGTTTGGGAAGCCTAGGAACAATCATCACCACATCCATATTCAAACTTCCAACCACAACAACCTTGCCGCGTGATTTTTGTGCAACCATCTCATTCACCTCAATAAATTAAGTAGAGAAAAAGTAAAACCATTTTTCACTTCTGTATATTCCTGCCGCCGGTATCATTATCTGTTAGTACATTTGGAATATGGAATACTGCTGTCCGAACCAATAAACTGGTCCTGACACGATTGTCAACATTATATTATATAAATTTTTTACATTTTGTCAAGCATTTTACATTGCTTTCGATTTGACATCGGTCATGGTTTCCATTTAATATTTGAATGATGCGGATAAATTTCTTTTTGGGAAATAAAAAAAACTTGACTTTGTAGATAAAAATATTTAAACTGGTTTGAAATTTTTCGGCTAATCTTATGCGTACATATATTTATTCCCACAATTTATCACCAATAATAACTGAGGAGTGAGCAATATGAAAAAGCACACCTACATTGTGGTATCACTCATCCTGTTTTACACTATTTTTCTTTTCACAGGGAACCTGCTCATCGCAGGGACTACTGGAAAACTAACCGGGAAAGTAGTTGACATGAACACAAAAGAAGCTTTACCCGGAACCAATGTGGTTCTCGAGGGAACTTCAATGGGAGCCGCGACGGGACTGGACGGCAGCTATACAATAATGAATGTCCCTCCCGGTATTTACAGTTTAAGGTTCACCATGATGGGCTACAAAAATAGTTTAATCTCAAATGTTCGCGTCTCAATTGACCTCACAACAACCATTAATGCCAACATGAGCCAGACGGTTCTTGAAGCAAATGAAACTGTCACGGTGGTTGCCGAAAGGCCGCTCGTTCGTGCGGACATGACATCGGCTCTTTCTTCGGTAGGAGCAGATGAAATCGCCAAATTGCCGGTGCAAAGTGTTAACGATGTATTGCAAATACAGGCCGGGATCATTCGAGATGGTAATAATCTGCACATCCGAGGCGGAAGAACAGGAGAAGTCGCTTACTGGGTCGATGGTGTCGCCACAACGGATGTTTATGCCGGAGGAATGGGCGTATCAGTGGAAAACTCGGCAGTTCAGGAACTCCAGGTCGTCAGCGGAACATTTAATGCTGAATATGGTCAAGCCATGTCAGGTATCGTAAACATCATTACAAAAGAAGGCGGCCAGCGTTATACCGGTGAAATCTCGGGATACGTTGGTGATTATATGGGCCATAGCAGTGTTTTCGACGTTCTAAAAAAGGTCGATATCACTAAGAATGCGGCGAATCAGACAGTTGCTGTCGGTGAATCGGAAAATCCCTTAGCCAAATTCAACCCGACTTACAATGGCGAACTCAGCTTGAGCGGTCCTGTACCTCTGACAAATGATAAGCTGAGTTTTTTCCTGAACGGCCGATATTATTCTCAAGAAGGAGCTCTGTACGGCAGGGAATGGTACACGCCTATGGGAACACCCGGTGACAGTTCTCTTGTACCGCTGTCACCCACCGAGAGATTCACAACACAAGCCAAATTAACTTATAAGCTCAGTTCCAATATCAAACTGAACTACGGTATTTTCTGGAGTAAATGGCAGAACGATCGTGCGAACTACATCAACGATATGGATTCCCGGAATACGTTCAGCGGCCACAATTTCAAGTACACTCCCGGCGGACTACCCACGGAATTAGGTGAAAGTTTCACACATATTTTTTCTCTGAATCACATACTCTCCCCTTCGACATTCTATGAATTCCGGGTTAACCGATTCACGACAGAATATAAACGCTACGTTTACGAAGATCCGCTTGCCGCACCTAAATATCTTGTGCATGTTCTCAAAGATACAGTTGCGGAGCCTGAACTTCCGGATTACTACCTGGACATTTCCATCCCTGCGGATTCCGTTCAATTCGTACTGGCTAAAGAGCAGAAAAGACAGTACGAATGGGTGATCGATCCAACCAGTCCTCTGGGGTATGTCCACCCCGATTCGAATTCCCAGCCGGCCCCAAGCAGTTTTTATAAGACCGGACAAGAGATGGAGCATTTCAAACGAAACACCTCCTACTGGGTAGGCAAATGGGATCTGACAAGCCAGATACAAAAATACAATCAGATCAAAACAGGAGTCGAACTGAGACTCTACGAACTGGAGCTCCACAGTTTTACAATCCGTCCAAAACTGGATGCGAACGGACAGGAAATCACGCCGTTCCAGCCTTCCATTCCCGATCCATCCAGCTATTACCGAAGTGATTACATAAATAAACCAAAAGAATTCTCCGCATACATTCAGGACAAAATTGAACTGAAAGAAATGAATATCAACATCGGTCTGCGATTTGATTATTTTGATGCAAACGGTTATGTACAGGCAGATCCGACCGACCCAAGTATCTATTCACCGTTAAAGGATGAACATATCTATAAAAACTGGGTTGAACCGCCGGACACCTTCTCGGCACCACAGGTGGATGAATGGAAGCGCGGATTTGAAGAGTATACTCCCGATGAAAGACGCAGCTTCATGCAAAAAAAAGTAGATCCTAAAATGGCGCTCAGCCCGAGACTTGGAATCGCTTATCCAATCACAGACAGAGGCGTCATTCACTTCTCTTACGGCCACTTCTTCCAGGTTCCCGATTTTCGCTACCTTTATGAAAATCCGGATTTCAAAGTGTTGCCTGCTGGCGGCACCAATTACATTTTCGGCAATGCGGACTTAAAACCGCAGCGTACCATCATGTACGAAATTGGTTTGCAGCAGCAGTTGGCAGAGAATATTGGCATAGATATTACCATATTTTATCGGGATGTTCGGAATTGGGTCGGTACAAGTCCGCTTGTCGAAACCGTCAATCCGAGCTTGAAATACACCCAGTATGAAAACAGAGACTATTCCAATGTTCGCGGTATCACATTAAAATTGGAAAAACGGCAGTCGCAAAATTTCTCTGCAAGGCTGGATTACACTTATCAGATTGCTGAAGGAACCTATTCCAACCCGAGGGATGCTTTTACTGCCATTCAAAATAAAAACGAACCCCGGCTTGCACTGATTCCGATGGGATGGGATCAAAGACACACATTCAATGGATCAATTATTTATCAATTAAAAAACTGGACGGTTTCTCTCATCGGTATGTACTGGAGCGGCAGGCCCTATACACCGACTTTTGCGACAGGAGGAACCACAGGAGAGACAGCTTTGGTCGGTTTGGTTACAAACAGTGCCCGAATGACAGACCGCAAAAGTGTCGATCTCTACATCAACAGACGGATTAGTTTGGGAACCGCTGAAATAAACATATTCCTTAATGTCTACAATCTCTTTAACCAGTTGGATGAAACATTCGTTTACACCGATACAGGCAGTCCCGATTATACCACAACGATTGATCCGGTAAAATTAGGCTACAATGCAAAACGTGTAGGTACAGTAGAAGATTATATTAATCATCCCGACTGGCATGCAGCACCGCGTCAGGTTCAGGTCGGCATGTCATTTGGTTTCTAAAAATAGAGGAGAGCATCAAAATGAAAAAGACACTCCGAATATTATTTTTAATAACGATCATAAGCGGCCTCTCTTCAGCCTGTCTGTATGCACAGATGGAAGGTCTGCACGGTGATTTTGCTAACAACGCCAGTGGCCTGCACGAAGGAAACCTGTTCCGGACCACATTTTACAACGACGGAACCTGGGGTGTTAACAATAGACCGCCAGATATCGGAGGGGAATGGCCCATTAATTCTGCACACATTTATATGTTGGACGGGAATACGTTCGTGGGATCCGAAGTCATCGACATCAACAATCAGACTCAACATGTAGTCAGCGAAGTCAGGGGTCCTGGAACCAACAATACCAGTGCATATTCTACCGGCGATATCGGCCCGGATGGAAAATGGAGAACCTTTCTTCCGCTTCCCAATTTTAACAATCCCCATCCTCCGGAAACAGAAAGTGATCAACCAAAAGTCGCCATGAACAAGTGGCCCTGGGCGTGGCCGGCTTACTGGCCGGATATCAAAGACCCGGAAAATCCCATCTATTCTCCGGGCGGCTGGGCAGGTTCGTGGAACGGTTATTTCGGACGGGACAAACAAAATGCCGATGAAGAAAGTTACTTCGTTTCGGATGATTATGCCAACAACGAGTTTGCTTTCTATCCTGACAGTACCGACTCTCTGCGGAGAGGTCTGGGGCTGCGCATGTACTGCCGTGGTTTTCAGTGGAACAATGCACTGGTGGATGACGGATTATTCACACTGATGGATATCAAAAACATCGGTACACACGAACATAATAAATTGGTCTATGCCTTTAAAATCGGGAACAATGTCGGAGAAACAGAGAACAATTACGCAAGTGAAGGTGAAGACGACGCGGGCCAGTACCTCAAAGAGGAAGGCCTGGCTTATCTTTACGATTACGACGATGACAAGGCCCCGGATTGGGGACCCGACCCGGTTGGATATTTTGGAGCGGCTTTTCTGGAAAGCCCGGGAAACCCCTACGATGGAATCGATAACGACTATGACGCTTCAGAGGGAACCGGACCCGAACTTTCAGAGGCAATGTTAGAGGCAACCTCTACATTGAATTTAAATTCGAAAATCGTGCTTATAAATTACAATACCTATAAAAGAAAAGTAGTGACGCTTCAGGACACATTGAACGCTCTTGGAAGCGATACCTTGATTGTTCGATATCAGGATCAGAAAATAAAATACTATGCAGGTAAAGTCATTCAAGAAACTCCGAATGATCTCGTCGATAATAATCTCAATGGACTTATCGATGAAAACAACGGGTCGCTGATTGGTGATCCGCCGATTCAAAAATATCTTTACATTGATGAAACTACGGGAAAAGGAAACAAATACGTTGATTATTTCGCTGATCCGGAAACATGGGACGATAATATTCTGATCGATGAAAGACGGGACGACGGTATTGATAACGATGGAGACTGGAATCCGACGTTTGACGATGTCGGTGCAGATGGTCTGGGTCCAAGTGATCCCGGCTATCCCGGACCGGATATTGGAGAAGGCGACGGTTTAATGACGGCCGGTGAACCACATTTTGATAAAACGGACATCGATGAAAGCGACATGCTCGGCCTGACAGGATTTACACTTTATCGGTGGCCGGATATGCCCCACTGGGAAGATGAACTTGTCTGGAATAATGCACTGCCCGGTGTCTTTGATGATCACCTCGAAAACGACAATATCGAATTGTTTTTCAGTTCCGGATATTTCCCTCTCAAACCCGATCAAACAGAACGTTTCTCAATGGCACTGATGTGCGGCTGGGATGAAGCCGATCTGATTGAAAACAAATTCTGGTTTTCCAGGGCCTATCACGAAAATTATAATTTTTCCAAAGCTCCCAGCGCTCCCACTGTCAGAGCCATCGCCGGCGACAACCGTGTGACACTAATCTGGGACAGCTTTGCCGAAGAATCGGTCGATCCAATTACGGGCAAAGATTTTGAGGGATACGCCATCTACCGGTCCACGGACGATCAATGGGGCGATATGCCAATACTGACCGATTATAACGGCACCCCCACTCAGTACCGGAAACCCCTTGCACAGTTTGACTTGGATAACGAATACTCAGGTGTATGCCCTCTCAATGTACGCGGTGTGCACTGGAATTACGGCACCAACAGCGGCCTGGTCCATACCTGGATAGATACAACCGCTCTGAACGGATTTACCTATTTCTATGCGGTCACAGCATACGATCACGGTGATCTCGTTAACGGTATCGCTCCTTCAGAGTGCAATAAATCCATATCGAGAGATCCGGTCACCGAAAAATACAGATTGGGTAAAAATGTCGTAATGATCAAACCGGAAGCACCTTCGGCAGGGTATGTGAAAGCTGATAAAGACTCTGTGGTGCATCGGAGTGGCACTGCTGACGGATTGGTAAATGTGACGGTTGTCGATGCGGACTCAGTAATTGATGCCACATACCACATCGTTTTTCAAGATACTGCCATCGGAAACCGGGATTATCCTGCAACCAAAAACTTCTCGTTGTTGAATGTAACCGATGAAAACAATATCGATACACTCATCAACCGAAGCACGATGTTCCATTTGGGAGACGAAGTTCCTGTCATTAACGGATTCAAACTGACATTTGATGACCTGGGAATCACCCAATTGGACTACAATCCGGATGCGAGCGTTTCCGGCTGGAACCATGCGAATATCGATTCACCCAGAGTGCAAGCCTTCAACCAGAGCGGTAAAGAAAGATATCTCGAATCGAGCGATTACATGCTCATCATGGGTGAAGTCGGAATCGATACTTCCACCAGCTGGTTCAGAAAAAGCAATCATCAGGATCCTTTACCGGCTATCCCGGTCAACTTTACCATTCTCGATACCAAAGCGAACAACCAAAAAATCAAATTCGCTTTTAGGGAACAGGATGTCGCGACACCAGAGGATGCCGGAAAATTTACAACTAAAACAGCAGGGAGTAAAACCGACGAAATCATGTTCCTTTCCGATTCACTGGACGAAGAAGGTGTCAACATCGCTGGCTGGATGTTATCGCTTTTAAGACTGTCCACCGACACAGCAAACGTCAGTCCGGCTCCCGGGGACACATTAATTCTCACTTTCAACAATCCATTCCTTGCCAATGATGTTTTCGAATTTACAATGCACGGGAAATCAATCGATAAAACCCTGGCGAAAAACCAGATGAATCGAATTAATGTGGTACCCAACCCCTACATTGTGACCAACTCATGGGAAGGGGAAAATCCGTATGCAACGGGTCGTGGTCCGCGAGTCATTCACTTTACCCATTTGCCTTCGAAATGCACGATTCGAATCTTCAACATGCGGGGACAATTGGTTGATACGATAGAACATGAAACCGAAGATCTCGCCGACGGAGGAGCCGTATGGGATCTGCGGACCAAAGACGATCTGGATATCGCATACGGTGTTTATATTTATCACATCGACGCACCGGGTGTCGGCAATAAAATCGGAAAATTCGCTGTGATTAAATAGCAGCATGATTTGATGAAAGGAATTCATTAATCATTCTTCATAAAGGAGCACAAACATGAAACGATATATCGCACTGCTATTGGGAGTCATGATGGTCCTGAGCACATCTCTCGTTGCGAGAGATGTAACCAAAACAGGAACCACTGCGGCTCCATTTCTGAATATCGATGTGGGAGCCAGAGCCGTCGGTATGGGAGGTGCCTTTGTCTCAATTGCAGATGATATCACAGCAATGTACTGGAATCCTGCCGGGATGGCGCAATTGGTTCAGTCGGAAGCTCTATTCAGCCATACCCGATGGATCGCTGATGTATCATTCAATTATGCTGCTTTCGTAGCGCCTCTCGGCAACATGGGTACGATTGGATTAAATGCCACTTTCCTGAGCATGGATGATATGGAAAGAACAACGGAGCTATATCCGGATGGCACCGGTGAAAAATTCAGCGCGGGAGATTATGCTTTTGGACTTAGCTATGCACGGAATCTCACCGACCGTTTCGCCATCGGTCTCAATGTGAAATATATCTACCAAAAAATCTATCACTGCACTGCAACCGGAGTGGCCCTGGATGTCGGAACCGTGTTTACTACCCAGTTTCAGGGACTGAAAATAGGCATGAGCATTTCCAACTTCGGCACCAAAATGCGGATGAACGGTCGCGATCTGTTAACTCAGGTAGATGTGAACCAGGGTATCGCAGGAAACAATCCAAGCATCAATGCCAATCTGAAAACCGATCAATACGATTTACCATTGATGTTCCGGGTCGGTGTTTCAATGGATGTATTAAAAGGAATAGGCAACAGCAATCTGATCTTGGCTATCGATGCGCTTCATCCCAACGATGATGTGGAAAGTTTAAATGTGGGCGGTGAATATGTATTCAACCAAATGTTTTTCTTAAGAGCCGGTTATAAATCTCTCTTTTCCAAAGATTCTGAAGAAGGGTTGTGTTTCGGAGCAGGGGTACAGTATACACTGGCTGGCAAAACACTCATGATTGATTATGGTTATCATGACTTTGGGTTGTTAAATGAAGTACAGATGTTCAATCTGGGTTTGAGCTTCTAAGCACGATTCACATGCGATAAGTACTGACATGTAAATTAATTTTATTTCCTGGAAATTTAAAAGGCAAGCAAATGCGGAAACTATTTGCTTGCCTTTTTTTTGAATACTTTTTTATATAACCTGTTACTGCGATAACAATATTGTACTGATTGAATAAAACAGATACATTGTTGTTGTATTTTAAAATATATTTCTTATATTCTGTAATAAAATCAATGATATTAAGTAAAGTATCCTCCTTATGAAAAATGCAAATTCGAAATCAGTAAAAGTGTCCCCGGATAAAACCATGAAAAATCTCTCCATTCTGATTGAAATCAATCAGGCTGTCAGCCGTAATCTCGTTCTTCGTGATTCACTCCGGGCAACGCTTCAAATTCTTCAAAATGAATACAATATTCAATCCGGCGCCGTTCTCCTTACCAATGAGGATGGCAAATCTCTCAGCATGGCCGCATCGATCGGATACCGAGTCGATGTAGCAAAAACGGAATACAAATTCGGGGAAGGATTGACAGGCCGTATTGCAGAGACAGGGAAACCGATCATCGTCCCCCAGGTCAGCAAAGAACCGTTATTTTTAAACCGGATGAGCTCCTGGGATCCCAAACTGGACAAAGAACAGAGTTTTATCGGTATTCCAATCAAGCTGGATTATAAAACTCTCGGTGTGCTTGTTGTCAGCCTTGTTTACAGCCCGAAGCGGGATTTTGACAGCACATTAAAATTTTTGACTCTTGTCGCCTCGGCTCTTCTTCAGCCAATTCGTGTGGAGCATGTCATTACTGGCGAGAGAGAAAAATTGATCAATGAAAATGTGTTGTTACGGCAAAAACTTCAGGATGAATTCAGCTTTCATAAAATCATCGGAAACAGCCACGAGATGCGGGATGTCTACGAACAGGTAACCCATGTGGCCCGTACCAATACGACTGTCATGATACGGGGAGAATCGGGAACGGGCAAGGAGTTGATCGCAGAAGCTATTCATTATAATTCAACCCGAAACGAAAAACCGTTTATTACCGTAAACTGTGCGGCCATTCCGGAAAATTTAATCGAGTCTGAATTTTTCGGACATGAAAAGGGCGCATTCACCGGCGCAGTCAGCCAGAAGAAAGGCCGGTTCGAAATTGCGGACGGCGGCACGATTTTTCTGGATGAAGTCGGAGAATTGAGCCCGCTGACTCAGGTCAAACTCCTTCGCGTATTGCAGGAACAGCAATTCGAACGGGTTGGCGGTACAGAAAAAATCAGTGTGGATGTACGGGTCATCGCCGCGACCAATGCGGACCTGGAATTAAATATGAGCAAAGGCACATTCCGCGAAGACCTTTATTATCGTTTGAATGTTTTTTCCATCTTCCTCCCCCCTCTTCGTGACCGGAAAACAGACATTCTTCTTCTTGCGGACCACTTCATGCTGAAATACGGAAGACAGCACGGTAAATCGGTGAAACGCATTTCCACACCCGCCATCGACACCCTGATGCGGTATCACTGGCCGGGAAATGTCCGGGAACTGGAGAACTGCATCGAGCGGGCCGTTTTGATCTGCGAGGACCATGTCATCCACAGCTATCATCTTCCGCCGACACTGCAGACCGCCGAAAGCAGCAATACCTTGACGCAGCTCTCTCTCGACGATGCCGTGGCCGCTTATGAAAAAGAGTTGATTCAGGACGCACTGAAATCGACCAGAGGCAACCAGGCCAAAGCCGCGAGACTTTTGAATTCGACAGAGCGGATCATCGGATATAAAATTATGAACTACGGCATCGACCCAAAGCGTTTTAAGTCCTGAAATAAATGAGAAATATCATTATGCTATTGTACTATACTTAGGCAAAAAAAGGATTATTAATGTTTGATCGAATCTTTAAACTATTCTGTGAAAAAATCCGGACAAATCAATTTGTTATGACATTACATGCTGAAGAAGAAATGGACAATGATGACTTATCAATATTTGATATTGAAAGATGTATTTTAAACGGTAAAATAATCGGTCGAAAAAAGGATACAAAAACAGGAGAATGGAAATATACTATTATCGGCAAATCAATTCCTGGTCTTGATATGGGAATAATAGTTAAAATGAGTATAACTGGTAAAATGGTAATAATCACTGTATACAAAATTTAAAGGTGTTAATATGATCTGTGACATTTGTGGACATGAAGAAGCGCGCATTCGCCATGTAACAAGAAGTTACGGCAAAGGTAAAAATATATTAATTATAGAAAACGTGCCCGTAGTAATATGCTCTCATTGCGGGGAAAGCTATTTGACTGCTGACACCCTGCATGAGATAGAGAGAATTAAACTTCACAAGTCAAATTTAACAAAAAAACGTCCGGTTCCTGTAGCTATTTTTAGTTGAAATAGATTGATCCTTCCAGTTCCGTAGAGGCCGAGCCTCTGCAGGGAAAAATATATAGGAGGAACCAACATGGCTAACCAAAAAATATATGAAGCAATTCTTAAAGGCACTAAAAATGCTCAAAAAGAATATATGGAATGGTCAAATGGATACTGGATATGTTATGCACCGGAATCATTCATACAATACAAAATTGCGCAGTCTCTATTTAAGTGGGACAAAAAAATATTCGTCACATTAGAAGATACAGTGAGAGATATATTGAATTTTTCTCACTCAGATTGCAGAGGACGACCACCAAGGAGCAATGCGTCCGGACGGGTGGATATTATTGTATGGAACAAAAAGGAGGAACCTCTTTATTTGATTGAAGTAAAAAAATTTTCCTATATAAATAACGTGATTGATGCGGATGTAAAGCGCTTAAAACAACTGGTTAAAAAAGAGAATTCAATTCATGATGGTTTTGTTGCAGTATATTCTGAAGCCAAAACACGTAAAACAATTTCCAATCGTTTTGAAAAATATGCATCATCAAGTAAATCAAAACTGACAAAAAAATATATTTCTTTAAAAAGTGAAGCGGATGGCTATTACTGGGGTGCTGCTGTATTCTCAGTTTCAGAATAGAATTACTGAATTTATATAGTTAAAATAACAGAGTTTGATCTGCTACCGTATAATCTAAAATGATATCTAAAATAAGGACAAATTATATGGCTACTTATAAGCAAATCCAAAATTATATTAAAGAAAATTACCATATATCAGTAAAGTCATGCTGGATCGCTCATGTCAAAGAAATTAACGGGCTTAATCCAAAGAAATCTCCTAATCGTAAATCAGCCGCTACTAGATGTCATCCATGTCCGAATAATAAAGTATCATTAATTGCAAGTGCAATGCGACATTTTAATATGATCAAATAATATTGCCAACAAAAAGGAAACAAAATGAAATTTCTATTAATTCTCCTTCTATGGGTTATTCTTCTTGTGCTTTGCTGGCCCTTAGCTCTGCTATTGCTGATTTTTTGGCCGATTCTTTGGCTGCTGTCGATTCCGTTCCGTATTTTCGGCGCGGTCATGGAAGCCCTGTTGTCATTGGTGAAAGCGCTCCTCTTTCTCCCTGCCCGTCTGCTTGGCGGAAAAGAAAAACAGTGAAAAACAGTTTTACTTTGGGATTGTGTCCCATGAATGTAAATAGGAAAAGGTCTAATTGTTTCAATGCATAACGCTGTAACGAGCGGAGGTGAAGCACGCCTTTGCTAACAGTAAATAGACCATTCATCACTTAACTATGGGGGTTCATTATGATCACAAAATACAAACGGATCATTTTTACAACCATTGTGCTGATGGGCTTCCTGTTTTCCCAAAACACAAGCGCTCAGAATGTTCTGATGACAGGATGGGGTTCTTCTTCAACCGCGTGGAGTCTTGATCAAATGCAGGATCATCTCACAACTCTCGGATATGCCGTTACCCAATCCAACACCTTTCCGGGCAATGTGGAAGGTTATGACATCCTGATTCTCATGGGCGGTAACGATGTGGACATTCCCGAAGCCGTGGTGGATGATTTCGTTAATGCCGGAGGCGGTCTTGTTATTTTTGAAGGGGTTGTACAATCCGGTTCTTTTGACAATACAGCCAATTCGAATCCTGTCTCAAATTGTTCCGGATGGGATAAACGAACAGGTGTCACGATTGTGGACCCTGGTCACGATCTATGCGCTGGTCTTTCGGAAACGTGCAGCTTTGATGGATACTCAACAAATTCTGTCATGAAAACCGATGCTCACGTCGTTATTGTTTGGAACGACCAGGTCGTATTCGCAGCAACCTACTCGTACGGATCAGGGCGTGTGGTCTACATCAATGATTTACAGGCTTGGTACTACGGTTACTGGAGCGGCGATGATGTGAACGGCAAAAAGTTAATGGAAAATGCGCTGGCATGGGTCTATCCGGCAACCGGTGTGAAGGAAAATTCAGCCCGTTCTTGCGCAAGCGGTTTCACACTCTGTCAGAACTTTCCCAATCCCTTTAATGCATCCACAAGCATTTCTTATTCTCTCCTGAACGACGCAGTAGTGACTCTCCAGATACTGGACATACAGGGACGCACGCTGCGCGTCCTTGCAAACGGGATGTTCACTTACGCAGGCAATCACACTGTCGTTTGGGACGGAAGAGATGAAAGAAGACTTGAGGCATCATCGGGAGTCTATATTTACCAACTCCAGGCTGATCATCTGATTCAGCAAGGGAAGATGATACTTACAAAATAGAATCATTGTTTAAATTCCGTTTCAAATCCCGGGACAATCTAGCGAGAATTTCTGGCCATTTTGCTTTAAGAGCCAGATGAAATAAATCGTTGGAAATATTCAAGAATGGAGATAATGCTAATGAACAGAAAAATAAAAATGATTTTTACAATCGTTGGTACAGCAGCCTTTTTTTCCATTCTCTACTGGGGCAGTGGTTGTAACAAGATCAAAGAAATCTTGACTGATAAACACGTTCAACCCGGTCCCACTGCAGGATGCCCGTTCTTCACACAAGACCATGACTTGCCGCAAACACAGAGCGCACAGCAGCTTGCCGAATTCCTCGCGACCGAGCACTTCGAGTACGACCTCGACGGCTGGTTTTTCTTCGGGAGCCTGGTGGATGATGCAGCGCCGGAAGACATCGGTGTATTTTTTATCGCTGTTCAGCGTATCGAGATGTCGAATAACGGGTTCCGGGCGCCGATTGTTCCGGCCATCGTCGGCTTCAACAGCGCTTCCCTTGGCGCCTACATATTCAGAGGTTTCTTGACGCTGGCCGCGGACCCGCTCATGGTCGTGACACCCGATCCATGGAGCGTGGAATTGAACTCGCCTCTGCAAGCGGGACCGCTCATAACATTGGGACTCGTCTCCGGAACCATGGGAGCAGCGGATGCCGTCTACCGGCTCAGCGCCGATATTCCCAACTTACAAAATGTCAGGCTCCAGGTGGAAGTACAGCTTTGCGACCGGTTCGGAGTGGTCAATCAAGGATACGGGACATCATCGTTCTTCCCGCAGTATTTAACTGATACTCAGAGGGAGCAGATTATGATATCGTCTGTCCACTCGGTTCCCGCCTATCTTGATGCCACCAGTGATCCGATGTCCTGTCAGGGATCTTACTATTATTCGCTGCCATTGATGGACGTCGAGCAGTTCTCTGTTATGCGCGACAGCGTTTTGCTGAGCAGCGGCACAAACGGAACGATGTGGATGGATTACGTCGTTCAAACCTACGATCAAAAGGCGAGCGAAGTTTTTAGCAACGCGTCCTGGGACTTTTTCGCGATACAACTTCCGGAAGAAAACGCCGCGATTATGGTCCTGCAGGTTAAAAGCGAGACTGGTTCCCTCCCGGTTGCAACACTCTTCCGTAACGACAGTGAACGGACACTCAACTCCGCACGTAAGGCCGTACATTCATGGGCAATAGATGAAATCGAGATTGAAACGGTACCCGGGACAATATGGACAAGCCCGGCCACCGGTCAACAGTACTTCATGCAGCACCACATCCGGTTACAATCAGAGACCTGGCCGGTAGACCTTACCATCAAAATGATACAAGAAAACCAGGAGATTGTGATTGACACAACAAGCACGATTAAATACGAAGGCCTTGGGACAGTTGAGGGAACACTGGGGGGCATATCAGTCACGGGCCAGGCTTTTGTAGAAGTGCAGCCGGTTGGACATCTATAGGGTATACATGGGAGATCGAAAGATAATTATACAGAATAAATGGTACACGAGTCAAACAATGACCTGATAAAAAGTGGATCCCGCAATCGATCGGATTACGGCAAACGTATGGCAACCGCAAACAATGATGCTTGTTCCAAATAAGTGAGAGGGAAAATATGTCAGAAATCTTTCCAAAACCAATCAGGAATCTTCCTGAAGCGGATATACCGATAGATGGAGTGAAAGCCTATCTTTCTCAGTCCGATTCCCATCAAATTATCTTTATGGAATTCGAAAAGACTGTAGATGTAACAGAACATTCTCACGATGCGCAATGGGGAATCGTTTTGGAGGGTGAAATTGAATTAACGGTAGATGGTAAAATGAATGTGTATACGAAAGGCAGTCGTTATTATATTCCGGAAGGCATTCCGCATTCGGCAAAAATCCATGCTGGGTACGCTGACATTACTTTTTTCAATGAGCCGAACCGCTATTCGAGAAAATAATAGTCATGTTTGATCTCAGGGACTGCTTCCCTGAACGTAAAAATAGAGGGATTTACGCCTCCAAAATTATTGAAACAAAAACCATTTTAAACTCAGGAGGAATTTATTATGACAACAAAATGGAAACGGATCAACGTTCTGACTGTTGCACTGATGGGTTTCCTTCTTTCTCATACTACGGATTTCAACAAGGACGCCTACACGCATCATGATTTATAGCAAATAAAATTATATTGAATATCTTCTTTGATTTAAGTTTGCGTTTGCTCGGCGCCTGTTAAACCGACTTTATGTGCAAATATATTTTAGTGAAAACCTCAACTATAATATAGAACGATGAAAACAACCATTTCTTCAAAACAGCAAAATTTAAAAACCATTGTGTGGTTAGTTATATTATTGATGCTACTTCTAATTTCATTAAAATTTGTGATTGGGAAGCTACATTATTTTAGTTTTAAGGACGAAACTTTTGGCAGGTACGTTGGCGTAAAATGGTGGCTGATCGGGCACATTTCAGGTGGAATATTAGCGCTTATATTAGGCCCATTCCAATTCGTAACAATATTCAGGGCTAAATTTACAGGTCTCTATAAATGGATTGAACAATTATACCTGGCTGGAATTGTAATTTCGTCTGTATGTTCTATGTATTTAGCATGGAACATGGGGATAATAATACATTGGACCTGGGCACTAAGTTCACAGGTTCTTGCATTTGTATGGTTGGCAACAGCACTTATGGCCTACAGGGCTATCCTGAAAAAAAGGACTCAACAGCAAAAAGAATGGATGATCAGAAGCTATTTGGTAACCCTTGTTTTTTTATTATTCCGGTGGATTGTCTTTTTACCCGTTATGGCAAAATTAGGAAACTACCCCCAGATTGCACCTACAATTATGTATGTAACATTGATCATCCCTTTGTTTGTTGCTGAAATAATAATTCAATGGAATAAAAAGTAACTAAATAAAGGCCAAAAATAAAATCTGCACATAACAAAATGCTGAACGCGGAATTAAAACAGCGACTTCTTTTGGGATTTGAGAGGTTGCTGGAATCGCTTACTTCGGGAGAGACTTTCCATGTTTTAATCCGGTTAGTATAACCGTTATAAAACCAAGTAAATCCTACCAATTCGCTTTTGGACGGCGCTTTCCGAATTTCACCGGGCAGGGGGCATTTTTCGTGACATACTCCTGAAGCTGTTCGCACCAGACAGCGGCAAATGTGCGGCAGCTTTTCGATCCATCTATATCGCCGTCCTTTGGGAATGAAGCGTGGGGGCAGTGAAAATCGCAGAATGAAATCTTCGAGGAACCGACACCGGCATTCTCATCGGATAAATTCATTTTAAAAATCCCGAATTTTGATATGTATATCTAATCGGATCTAAATCTGACACATTAATTATTCTATTGCTTAATTAATAAAATCGCATCTTCCACTTTTTCAACCGGCAGTTGACACGTTCCGTTCTGGCAAACATAAATGAGGGTTTTTCCCTTTATATATCGATCATGCAGCAGCGGTAACGCACTCTCTTGCATAGAACCAGAAAGGATCACATCCGGTAAAAAGTACTCATCCAGTTCCCTGCGTTTTTTATTTGCATCACTTCCGACGATTACCACTTCATACAGCGGGGAAACAAAATTGACAAGCAGCCGGCTCCAGTTTCCATAATAGGGTCCGCCATCGTAAAGATGCGATTTGACGCGCATTACCATTTTTCGGGAGTAATCGATGTACACGGGCCGGTCGAGCAATGTACCCAAAAGAAACAGATTCTCCGCCATGACCGAGTTTGAAGACGGAACCACCTGATCGGGAATCTCCATTTTTCTGGCGATCAATTTGGGATCCAGATCCGAAGTGTAATAGAACAACTGCTGATCCTGATCATAAAAATGTTTGAGTGCATAACCGGTCAGCACATCTGCCCGCGAGAGCCAGTCTTCATTAAAAGTAGCCTGATAGAGTCCGATATAAGCCTGAATCATCAGCGCATAGTCATCCAGGAATCCATTGATGGTTATTTCCCCGCCGTGATAACTCCGCTGGATCTGACCGTCTTCGGCAACCATATTCTCCTGTAAAAATTCCGCATTTTCAAGAGCCCGCTTTAAGAAATCTTCCTTGTTAAATACACGATAGGCA
Source organism: uncultured bacterium (assembly GCA_964617625.1). Taxonomy (GTDB): domain Bacteria; phylum Zhuqueibacterota; class QNDG01; order QNDG01; family DSAB01; genus CAZTZL01. The sequence goes on along the minus strand of CAZTZL010000007.1, from coordinate 38,768 downwards.
TCTACAAAGGCCTTCAACATTAACGCGTTCCACGAGGTCAATATTTTATCGTCTACTGCAGGATGGATTCTCTTACTGCGGATTTTATACAATTTCTCATTGGCCTCTTCGATGTTCTTTTTTAAAACATCGGTTTTCATATTATACTTTTTGGCAAACAGCTCATCGTTGTATCTCCGGCAAAGCACATTTTTCCCCTCTTCCCAATTGCCAAATCCACTGATGTGATAGTAATCCATGACAAGCTTGGCCTGCTTGCCCAGAATTTCTTCGATTTCTTTTTGATGCCAGACGTAATATTTGCCCTCTTCCCCCTCGCTGTCCGCATCGATCGAAGAATAGAATCCTCCTTCCGGTGATGTCAGTTCGCGTTCGGTAAATTCAACGGTCTGATCAACCACCTCTTTATAGAGGGGATCCTTTGTCAATTGATAGGCTGAGGAGTAAAGACTGATCAACTGGGCGTTGTCATAGAGCATTTTTTCAAAATGCGGTATTTTCCAGTATGCATCCACTGCATAGCGGGCAAATCCGCCGCCGATCTGATCGTAAATTCCCCCAAGCGCCATCCGATCCAGATTCGTTTTCACCGCATCCAAAACTTCCGGTTTCTGGGTCAAAAAGTAATACCGGAGAAGAAATTCCATACCGGCGGGCATCGGAAACTTTGGGGTCCCTCGCAATCCTCCCCACAAAACATCAAGTTTATCCTTCCATCCATCATAGATCGAATCAAGATCGCTGATTTTAAGGTCCGCGGTTTCCTGATTCAGATTGAGTATGTCGAGTTTCTGAATGCCTTCCGTCACCGCCGCGGCCGTCTCTTCAAGCTCTTTGGGATTCTCTATGTACATGGCGCTTATCTTTGATAAAAGCGACTTCCAATTTTCTTTCGGATAGTACGTTCCTGCATAAACCGGCCTGCCGTCCGGCAGGGCAATCACGTGAAGCGGCCAGCCGCTTTTCCCCGTAATGAGACGCGCGGCCTGCATATATATCTGATCGAGATCCGGGCGTTCCTCCCTGTCGATTTTAATCGGAATAAAATACGTATTCATCAAACGGGCGACGGAAGTGTCCTGGAATGATTCTTTTTCCATTACGTGGCACCAGTGGCACGCCGAATAACCGATACTGATTATGAGGAGTTTGTTTTCATCCTTTGCGTGCTTTAATGCCTCTTCACCCCATGGATACCAATCTACGGGATTGTGAGCATGAAGCAGCAGATACGGGCTGCTTTCATGAATCAAACGATTCGTGTATTGATCACCCTCCATGGCCAACTCCATTTTTTGGCCTGCCTGATAAGAAATTGCAGACAAACTCAGGATCACATACAAAAAGACAATCTTTTTATAAAATCGTTTCGGTTCGTAAATCCGAAAATTGCAGAACAACCACTTTCGATCAACCATTTTCATCTCCCGAATAAAATGAATATGCTGGGACCATGCTCTTATCAATAAAAAGAGCCTTTTTAAGGAGAAATCATTTGAATACGAAATTTTTTTACAAGCTGCACTGGATGATAAGATTCCTTGGCTCTTCTCAAACCCGGCTCTCCCATATCCTGTTCACGATTAATGAAACGAACTTCATTCCACTGCTTCTCACAGAATTGCTGATTGGTTACGGTAAACATTTCCGGAATTCGTGGATCGACTTTTTCCACATGAATGACGGCCGTCTTTTCATTCAACATTTCACCCAGCGCAAAACCTTCTATCCGATTATTGACAAAAATCACTCCCCCCATGATCTGAAGTTTTTCAAAATTTAATAACGCTTCATTCACAGCATGAAATTCCGCCCTTAAAACAGTCCGCTTTTGACACTCACGCCAGTTGCACCATTCCTTGAGCACTCGCATGCACATATCCACATGCCCGGATATCATTGGCTCGTACTTGTATTCATGTTCCCGTATGAATTTATTGATTCGATTTTTTTGACCGTGATATTTTCGGCCCATTAGATCAATAAGATTGCGTGCAAGGTACAGATAGTCAAAATGATCGCGAAGCGGCTCTATTAAAAAGTCCTTCTGTCCCTCGATCTCTTGAACGAGCCTTTCGTCCGCTTTTTCAATACTGGGTTCGGGCTGCTGTTTTTCGGACCGAAGCCACTCCAGAATCATCCAGGCAACTGAAAGGCGTGGAGACGGACCGATCGGTTGAAGAAAATAGTACCCCCAGCCCATTGGATTGCACAGTATCAGAAGCCAGTCCTTATAGACGGACCACTGATATTGATAATAGGAGCGCCACATAAAAAGATTGGTAAATGTAAATTCGGAAGTTAAAGGCTGATACTTCCAGAACACTTTCTGCATCAAATCACGGTCTTCAATTTCAATCGGTTTAAATTCGGGGAAAATGGGGTATTGACTCACAAATGGTCCCTTATTTTTCTCCATCCCGGGATAATAACGAATGAGAACGAATTTGTTTTGAATATTTGATTGCCATGCGGATGGCTTCCACCATGCTGATTTCATTGGCCATGTTTTTTCCTGCGATATTGAAGGCTGTTCCATGATCCACGGAGGTGCGAAGAAAGGGAAGACCCATGGTCAGACTCACGGTCCGGTGAAAATCGAGCGTCTTTGCGGCGATATGCCCCTGATCGTGATACAGAGAAAGCACGGCGTCATACTGACCCGCATTCGCGAGGTAAAACACACTGTCCGCCGGGATAGGGCCCTCAACCTGGATATTTTCTTTTTTTGCTTTCTCCACAGCCGGACGAATCTCCCGAATTTCCTCTTCTCCCATCATGCCTTCTTCACCGCCATGGGGATTCAAAGCAGCAACCGCCAATTTGGGATGATCCATTCCAAGTTGTTCCAAATGGCCCATACAAACAAGAATACTTTGATAAACTTTATCCGCTGTGATCGCATCGGCCACATCCTTCAAAGGCAGGTGCCGGGTCAGAAAGAAAATACGGAGGTTGTCCACCCAAAAAAGTGTGGTTGAAACAGAAGACTTTGTTTTTGCCTGTAAAATAGCCGTATGGTCGATGTATGGACAACCGCCTTTCCGAAGTGCCTCCTTCTGAAGGGGGGCTGTGGTAATCCCGTCGATGTCCCCGCGCATCGCCCATTCAATGGCCATTGTGATATAAGTATATGCGGCTTTCCCGTACAATCCATCTACGAGACCGAACGCTACCGGTTCCCTGAGTATACGGCCCGGAACAAGATGGAGAACGGGTTCTTTGAAATGGGCATCCTGCAGTGAACTGATTTCCACAATATCGATATGTTTTCCAGTGATATCCGATGCCTGCTCAAGAACCACCCTGTCTCCGAAAACAATGATATTGGCCTCTTTTAAAAGAGGGTGATTGGTCATTGCCTTGATAATAATTTCCGGACCGATTCCTGCCGGATCGCCAAGCGTGACACCGATAACAGATTTTTTATGGGATACGTTCATATTCGCTATAATAAGTTTGACACCCTATTTTTTCAGACTTCACTTAACTTCGACAGTCAGCATCTCCGATATCTCGCCTTGATTTCCCGTACTTTCGATCAATTTCCCCCGGCCGCTGACTGCCGAAACACGATAGTAATAGGTACTGCCGGAATCCACCTGCACATCATAAAATTTTGGAAGCTGCGGAGTTGCAATCATATTTCCCGATCTTCCGTATTCCGGAACAAATTCCGGTGTCGTCCCCCTGTATAATAAATAATAACTCGCCCCATCGACCCGGTTCCATCGCAGATGAACTCCCTTTTTTCCCTGAAACGAAGCTGACAGACCGCGGGGTTTTGACGGACTGGACACCGGAAAAATAGAAGCCTTTATAAACCACAGATCATCCTCATATTCTGTGGCGCAGACAGCCATCCGGTCTTTTCGAATCGGGAAAAGTGAAGGGTGCATTGCATCCACGAGCCGATCCGTGACACTTGCTTCCTGTTCCCAGCTAATGCCGCAATCATAACTTCTGGAACAGCTGATGCCTTCCGGTGATGTGTCGTTGTAGATGCAGAAAAGGGTTCCTTCGGAATTGAGAGTTAGATCGTAATTCCACCCGTAAATTGACGAACGCTGAATCGGTTGCCAGCTTTCTCCGGTATCTTTCGAAACTGAATAATACAAATAGCCATCTTCACGGCCGGCTTCCATCATACAGAGAATATCTTTGTTCGTTGTCTGGACAATCACAGGATTCCGAAAATTTACCTTCGTACTATTTTCTTCGGTAATGACATGAAACCTGTCCCAGTTTTCTCCCCTGTCCTGGGAAACAAGTACCAATATTGACGAACCCTGACCCGCTTTATAGGCATAAACAGGCAGTAATAAATATCCATCGGATAGTTCGATAACAGGACCGGAAGCGGCCATTCCGTCGAAACCAAAAAGAGGGATCAGTTGCGGCACCGTAAAGGTCAGACCCCGGTCAAAGGAACGGACGATAAAACATCCTGCGGGCTCTCCCTTTTGATACCGGTAGAGTGTGGTATGAACCAGAATAAGGCCGTCTTTCAATTGAGTGATTCTGGGCATTCTGCAATCCATCGTGGTCTGAATAATAGTGTCCGGTTCAGTCCATGATTTCCCCTGATTTTTGGATCTTGAAATACAAATCTTCCCTTCGAAAGAACCGGGATTCTCATTCATCCGAAAAACGAGCGCAAAATTGTCCGATTGAAGACGAATGGCGTCAGGCTGAGAAAGCGGGCATTTGGATTCTATGAAATTGAGTTGCCGCATCCTGCCCAATTTCAGTTCATCGACACTTGTACAGGAAAGAGAAACAAGAATACATGTAATAATAAGCCATGCAGTCATTCTTCTCATCCGGAACACCTCCAACTAATTCAAATTTGACTTAATGTATCAATCATGAAAAAGGGATTGGCTGTTATCTCGACAATACTTCTAATCCATATCGACTTCAAAAACATTCAGGATTTATTTTTATCAAACTAAAGTATTTTCAGATGAAATGCAAGGGCTTTTTAATGTATGAAATGGAAAAGAAAAAGTGGCGCAACTGCCGAAAGCACTTGCGCCACCCAAATCATTTCCAATCTGTGATGTTATGGATTGGAACGTTCAGTCTCTTAGGAATCAGACTTTTTTTACGTTGGCTGCCTGGGGCCCTTTCGGACCTTCAACAACTTCAAATTCAACCTTGTCGCCTTCATTGAGTGATTTGTAGCCTTCACCCTGAATGGCTGTATGGTGAACAAACACGTCGTCCCCATCCGGTCTTTCAATGAATCCGAAGCCTTTGCCGTTGTTGAACCACTTTACGGTTCCTTCTTCCATGACGATTTCCTTTCAAAAAAATGAATGTCCTGCATGATGCAGAAACAACCTCGTACCTGTTGTTCCTTTATAACAAAAAAAATGCGTCTATTGTCCGTTACCCACGATAGTCGCATTTGATTGAATTCTTTCGAAAATTTTTTATGCCAAGCTGGAGTGCCTGGCCTTTATTTCCAATCACTTAAACAACAGCGTACAACAATTACGATTATTAAGATACTGTTTATAAATTAAAAAAGCAAGGTTTTTTTACGGTTTACATAAATTTGTAATCTATAGGCTGAAAGGAATGGACGTCCGTTTATGTGCATTAATACAGGATGAATGGCTGATATACAGAGATGTTTTCTCGAATACAAAGCAGGATTTATGATTTTTCATCACAGTCGGATCGGTCACAGCAGCAACTGCTGCATTGGGTTCCCTCGTCCCGGGCCATTCCGGAAGCAATGGAATGCGAACAGTAAGTTTGCCTTTTTTTATACCTTGAGAAATACAGAATACACATCATCAGTGAAAAGACAACAAGAATTGCAACAAAGATAAAAATAGTTGTTAACATAAATACCCCGTCGAGGTTCTATTTTTTAGGCCGTTTCCATTTCCAATTTTCATAGTATTCCCAGCTGCATACAGCGTTGAGTTTGGATAATTCTTCCGCTGTGTCTGCCAGACTCGCCCGTGTTACATCACCGGCCGACAGAAGACCGATTATTTTGCCTCCCTTTTTAATGAAAAGATGACGCAGTCGTTTACCCAGAAATTTATCCTGCAGCAAAGGGATGGAATCCTGACAATCTGCTGTAATCAGATCGGTGCTCATATAATCCCGGATCTTTGCAATCTTAAAATCAAATCCTTTTTTCACAATATCAATGATTAGATCCCGTTCGGTCCAGATTCCTATAATTTGTTGTCTCTCTTTTACAACAACAGCGCCAATACGATTTTTACTCATCACTTGAATCGCTTCATAAATCGTCTTATCCGGAGAAATAGATATCATGGATCGATTGATTTCTTTTAAAATCTCTTCAGCGGTTTTCATCTATTTTCCTCTTGTTTTAAAAATGATACGGTCTCAATAATAATGAGAATTTTCAGTTTAAAGAATCCTTTTATCAGAATTCAAATTTCCCCTGCATCATACTCCAAAATCGTCAAACAGAATATTCTCTGGCTCCACACCGAGATTGTCCAGCATATTCAGGACGGCCGCATTCATAAGCGGCGGTCCGCAGAGATAATATTCACAATCCTCCGGAGCCGGATGGTTTTTTAAATAGGTATCGTACAAAACCTGATGAATAAATCCGGTTTTACCGGACCAGTGATCTTCGGCCAGAGGTTCAGACAATGCCACATGCCATTCAAAATTTTGATATTCCTTTTCCAGTTTATCGAATTCTTCAGCATAAAAAACTTCCCGAAGTGAACGGGCGCCATACCAGTATGAAATTTTTCGCTCAGAATGAAGGCGTTTCAACTGGTCAAAAATATGTGAACGCATGGGTGCCATTCCTGCGCCACCTCCAATAAACACCATTTCATTGTCTGTGTTTTTAGCAAAAAATTCACCATAGGGGCCTGTAATAATAACGCGATCACCGGTTTTAAGATGAAAGAGGTAAGAGGACATTTGACCTGGCGGCACTCTGGGTTTTTCCGGAGGCGGTGATGCAATTCTGATATTAAGCTTGATGATACCTTTTTCATCAGGATAATTCGCCATGGAATACGCACGAAATATGTCTTCATCGACTCTGGAGACGTACCGCCACATTTGAAACCGGTCCCAATCGGATTGATATTCCCTGTCTATTTGAAAATCCCGATACCGTACTGTATGCGGTGGTGCTTCAATTTGAATATATCCGCCAGCTCTGAAATTTACCCCCTCTCCTTCCGGCAATTCCAGGATTAGTTCCTTGATAAAAGTGGCTACATTGTGATTCGAGCGGACGATGCATTCCCATTTGCGAACGTCAAAAATCTCCTGGGGAATTTCCAGTTTCATACTGTTTTTCACAGCAAGTTGGCAGGAAAGACGATACCCCTCTTTCATTTCCTTTCTGGTGATAATCGATGCTTCAGTCGGCAGCAAACTTCCCCCGCCTTCTCTGACAATAACTTTACATTGACCGCAGGTACCGCTTCCGCCGCATGCGGAAGGAATATAAATTTCCTGATCAGCCAATGTATTCAGAAGCTTGCCTCCCATTGGGACAGAATAAGTGTATTTAGATTCATTATTAATAACAATCTTTACCAGACCGGAAGGCACAAGTCTGGATTTGGCGATTAAAATCAAGACCACGAGCAACAGGATAATCAATACAAAAAATCCGACACCAAACAATATCAGCATTAAATCGTTCATGCAACAGGTTTTCCTAGAGTTGAATTCCTGAAAAAAGCATAAAAGCAATGGCCATTAGTCCAGCCATAAGAAATGTAATACCCAGTCCTCTTAATCCCTTCGGGACATCACTGTATCTCATCTTTTCACGTATCCCCGCCAGAGCGATAACGGCAAGGGCAAATCCGGTCCCCGATCCCAGTCCGAATACGACACTTTCAGGAAAGGTATAATTCCGCTCAATCATAAACAACGAGCCACCCAAAATAGCACAATTTACGGTAATCAGCGGCAGAAAGATACCCAGGGCATGATAAAGTTTGGGAAAAAATTTATCGAGGATCATTTCCAGGATCTGCACCATGGCTGCAATCACACCAATATAGGTCACCAGCCCTAAAAAAGTAAGATCCACATTGGGAAATCCCATCCAGGACAGTGCCCCTTCCGCCAGTAAATAATGGTGGATCAAATTGTTCACCGGCATGGTAATGGTCTGAACCACAACCACAGCAATTCCAAGACCAACAGCTGTTTCAACCTTTTTTGACATGGCCAGAAATGTGCACATCCCCAGAAAAAAGGCCAACGCCATATTCTCAATAAAAATAGATTTAATGAATAAACTTAAATAATGCTCAAACATGTATAATCTCTTTAATCGTTCATCAATTGTTTGTTAAAAATTGAATACTTACCTGTTTTATTCCTGATCTATCCCAGAGGTTATTCTCATTCTTGTGCGCGAAAAACGATTGCTATCTGATCCAACCGATAAATCAAATAGCATACTATTCCTCTTCAACCTGTTCAGGTTTCCAGGTTCTCAGCGCCCATATCAGCAATCCGATAAGGAAGAAAGCGCTCGGAGGAAGCAACAAAAGTCCATTCGGGATATACCATCCGCCTTCGGTATGGACCGGAAGAACAGGGAGCCCCAGCAGCCGTCCTGAACCAAAAAGTTCACGAAAAAAACCGACAATGATGAGAACTAGACTATATCCAAGTCCGTTGCCGATACCATCTAAAAAACTTTTAAAAGGCGGATTCTTGAGTGCAAACGCTTCGGCCCTTCCCATAATAATACAATTGGTAATAATCAATCCGACATAAACAGACAACTGCTTGCTGATGTTATAGGCAAATGCTTTGATGATTTGGTCAGCAATGATAACCAGTGAGGCAATAATGGTCATCTCCACGATAATTCGGATGCTTGACGGGATGTGCTTCCGAATCAAGCTGATCGATAAATTGGACAGGGAGAGAACAAAAATGACAGCCAGAGACATAACCAGCGACGTTTCCAGTTTGGACGTAACAGCCAGCGCCGAACAGATTCCCAGAATTTGAAAAGCAATGGGATTTTCATTGATAATCGGCGTCGTCAGGATTTTTTTATTTTGATGACTCAATAGACAGTCGCTCCCTGAGTTGTTTGAGGAATGGCCCGTATCCGTTTTCTCCCAGCCAGAATTGAACCATTTGATCCACACCCCGTGTGGTTAATGTTGAACCGGAGAGTCCATCGATCTTGTACTTTGCATCCGGGCTATCAGGATCCACTTTCCCTTTAATTACACGAATTCTGACATGGCCGTTACTATCAAATGCCTGCTTGCCCACCCAGATCCGTTTCCACCGCGGATTGTCCACTTCTCCACCCAGACCTGGTGTTTCTCCGTGCTGGTAAAATGTAAATCCTTTAATGGTTTTTAAATCCCGGTCCAACGCAATAAATCCGTACATTGTCGACCAGAGTCCTTTCCCATAGATAGGCAAAATGATTCTATCCATTCGATCATTTTCGATCACTTCATAAATAATCATATATAAAGGGACAAATTGAATTTTGGCAATATCCTTGTCAGGATCAATCCGCCGCGTGTAAGGTGTATTTTTTATATCAAAGGTTTCCGGTCTTAAATCTTCTTTGTATTCACTCTCTGGGAGAATCCGTCCACTTGCAAGCTCAATCAAATCTGTTCTTATTTTCTCACGATATACTTCTTGAAGATCTCTATTTTTAAAGTCAATACCGCCGGCGAGAAGTATATTCTTGATTTTTTCCTGATCCTGATTCTTCTTCTGTATCTTTCGAAGACCCACAGCTGCCGTCGCAACAAGGATCGAACAAATCAGACAGACCACCAGTGCAATACCAATGGTTTTCTTTGCACCCTCATTGGACATATCTTGCCTGTCTCCTTTTTACATTTGCATTGATAAAAATACGATCAATGATGGGAGAGAATACATTTCCGAATAAAATTGCCAGCATCATTCCCTCCGGGAATGCCGGGTTAACAACCCGGATCAGTACCACTAAAAATCCGACCAGCAAGCCGTAGAATATCATTCCTTTTTTTGTCATGGCCGCTGTGACCGGATCCGTGGCCATGAAAACAGTCCCGAATGCAAATCCACCCAAGACAAGATGCCACAACGGTGTGAGTTGGAACATTGGATTGGTCGTACTGCCGATTATGTTAAAAAGGAACGAAAGGCTGACCATGCCTGCAAGTATGCTGAGCATGATTCTCCAAGAAGCAATCCCGGTGATGATTAGAACAATGGCGCCGATCAGACAGGCCAGTGTAGAGGTCTCTCCCATCGAACCCGGAATGAATCCCAGAAAAGCATCCATCCAGGATGTTGTGAGAGGTCCTGCGGACTCAGCAAGCCTGGCCAGAGGTGTGGCCCGGCTGATGCCATCCACAGCCACCCATACCTTTTCACCTGAAATGGCAGCGGGATAAGCGAAAAAAAGGAAAACACGACCGGTCAGCGCTGGATTTAGAATGTTCATACCGACACCGCCGAATACCTCCTTGCCGATAACAACACCGAAAGAAATACCGAGAGCCACCTGCCAGTATGGAATGGTGGGAGGCAGAATCATCGGAAAGAGCAGACTGGTAACCAAAAATCCTTCATTAATTTCATGTTTCCGCACACAGGCAAAAAGCACTTCCCAAAATCCTCCCACCGCCAGTGTAATAATATAAACAGGGAAAAAATACAACGCACCGTGAATAAAATTGGCGAGAATGTTATGCGGATCAAAACCGATTCCAAGCCAGGCGATGACAGTACGCTGCCAGCTGCCGGGCGGAATTTGATGCAGTTCTGAGAGAACCAGGTTGGCCTGCAGGCCCGTATTATAGAGTGCCATAAGCACAGCCGGGACCAGGGCCCAGACCACGGTAATCATCATCCGTTTCAGATCCATGGCGTCACGAACATGCACGGGATTCGGGGTCTTTTCCCCTTTGGTAAAAAGGAAGCCGTCCAGCGCTTCATAGAGATAGTACAAACCGCTCAGTCTTCCGCCTGTACGGAAATGTTTCTCTTGCCGGTCAAGAAAACGCCGCAGAAATTTCACTGTTCTTCCTTTTCTATAAGGGTCAACATTCGTCTCAAATTCTCACCATGATTGATCTTTGATGGGCACACAAATGTGCACAGAGCCAGATCTTCTTCTTCCAGCTCAAGACAACCCAAGTTTTCCGCTTCATCGATATCTTCCGCGGCCAGTGCACGCAGTAAATAGGCAGGTAAAATATCGAGAGGCATTACCTTTTCATAACTGCCGACCGGAACAATGGAACGCTTGCCTCCGTTGACAGCGGTTGTCATATCAATCTTTTTTCTTGGGAGTAATCGCGAGGCAACAATGTTTTTGACGGAGAATAAATGCAAACCCGGATCCAGCCAGCCAAAAAAGGAACGGGAACTGTCTTCAGGTAAAACCGAAACCTGATGATGGTACCTTCCAAGATAAGCGGTGGGTCCTTCTGCAATATGACCATGGAATACGGATCCGGAGATGATGCGTCTATTACCGGCCTTGCATTCTCCTGCAGTGACATCATCCAAAGAGGCCCCTATCCTGGTTTTAACCAAACGGGGAATTTTTACCTCCGGGCCTGCCAGTGAAATGATCCGTTCGACATCATACTTTCCTGTAATAAATAGCTTTCCGATTGCGGAAACATCTTCGGCATGAACAACCCAGACCTTTTTATGGCGGTGCACGGGATCCAGAAAATGAATATGCGTCCCTGCATTGCCTGCAGGGTGCGGTCCTGTAAATTCTTCCATGGATAATCGGTCCATATCAGCAACGGGGATATCGGCCCCTTTTTCTTGACAGAGAAAAAGGGTTCCCCCGGTCAGTTTCGAAAGGATCTGCAGGCCCGCTCTGAATGATTCTTCCTGTCCTTTCAATATTTTTTCGACAGAAGGAGACAGAGGCTGGGTATCCATTGCAGTGATAAATATCGAATGGGGGACTGATTCCGGATCGGCAACATATCCAAAAGGCCGTGACCGGATTGTCGTCCATAATCCTGACTCAAGCAGCTGGGATATGGCTTCATCCCGGTTCAATTTTTGTATTTGACTGCCGGAATACGATTCGAATGACACGGCATCTTTCCCGTTCAGTTCGATCACAATGGAGAGAAATTTTCTTTTGGCTCCGCGGTTAATCTCCGTGACTTTCCCGCTGCCCGGAGAGGTAAATCGGATTTTGGGCCTTTTTCTGTCAACGAAAAGGAGCTGACCCTTTTTTACTTCATCTCCTATAGAGACTGCAAACTGGGGTTTCATATTGACATAATCGTCTCCGAGTACGGCAACTTTTTTCACTGGTTTCCCAGGATGAACAATCTGTACCGGTTCACCACTGATGGGCAGATCAAGCCCTTTTTTTATTTGAATCAGCCCCATATATGCCTTGTCACAAGTTTTAAGAAAAATGATGGACTAAAGATAATAAATTGCAATCATAATTACAACTCATTTTCTCCCTATCCTTTTAAAAAAGATGAAAGGCAGATGCAGAAAATCAGAAACTTACACCTGCCTTTAATTGAGGAAGGGAAGAGAAAATGTTTCGATATTTAAGTTGATTTGTCTTGCAAATAATCTATCATTGGCTGTGTTACCAGAGGTACGACATCTCCTATCATATGCGGCATGAGATTGTCCATAACTTTCGGCATTAGCTCAGGCATCTGTTCAGCCATATAATCGGGCATGGGAATCCTGTCACTTACACGTTTCAGCATGGTCGGCATAATCTTCGGCATCATCAGCGGCAGCAATTTGGGGAACAGTATAGGGAACATGGGTTTCATGATATTCAGTGCACCCGGAATCTTTCCCATCAACCGCATCATTCCTCCCATTCCCAACGGCATCGCGTCAATCATTTCCGGCCACATGGTCCCCATGAGATCGGCAAATCCTTGCGGTGTCATCAGCGCAATCATCCCCTCAAAAACGGCCCATTGTTTTTTCACTTCCGGATTGGGATCCGGAAAATCGTATCCCAGGGCGGAAGATGCAAATCGGGCCAGATCCACCACTTCCAGCGGCATTTTCTTTTTATCCGTTGTGACACGCAGCTGAAATTCACAGCACGGACAAAGAGCAAGAACCTTCTCAGCGCCGATATTAATGGCTTCATCCAGCCGTTCTTTCCCGATTTCTGCTGCAACAGGCGGTTCCTTAATCAGTGTCAATACAGAACCGCAGCAATGTCCATTCTCCCGGTTGTGGGCCATTTCCACAAAATTCACATTGGGTATGGCCTGAATCAATTCCCTGGGTTCCTCATAGACACCCGATACTCGGCCGATGTGACAGGAGTCGTGCCAGGTAACCGTGGTTTGTCTCATTTTATTATTCGGGAATTTAAATTCACCGCTTCGGATTTTTTCAGACAGGACTTCACTGTAGTGTTTCGCTTTAATATTATAATCCATTCCCCATTTTTCGGCCCACTGAGGATAAATATGGCGCCACATCATATCACATGCCGGACAGGAACTGATAACCGTATCTGCGCCGGATTCTTTTACTGCCTGTATATTTTTATTCATGGTTTCTTTAAATACTTCCCATTTACCGGCAACCAGCATCGGTGTTGCGCAGCAGTTCTCCCTTTCTCCCAGATAGGTAAAATCCACACCGGCTTCATCAAGAAGACGGACAGACGCCATGCCGATATCATTTTCCACATAACTCGCTGTACATCCGGCAAAATAAACATTCTTGGCCTTATGATGAGAGCCGTGCTTCTCCTTCAAATCTTCAGGAAACCATTTCGAACGATTTCGGCGATACCCGGCCCAGATATTACCCTCGGCGCGTACCGCAGCTGCCATCATTTCAAAAGGAGGGAACGTCATTTTCTTCTTTTCATCAATGAGCTGCCCCCTCAACTTCATCCAGGAAGGCTCTATGGGAAGTGCCGCAGAACATCTTAAATTACAGAGCTCACAGGTCGTACAAACAAGAATCGTATCGACCATTTTCTGATTCCAGTCGACCCGGCCTTCCATGAATTCCCTGAGCCAGTACCATTTGCCCCGGGGGCTCTGGCTTTCCCAACCACGTCCATAAAATTGATCACATTCATCGATGCAATATCCGCACTGCGAACATGAATAGGCATACCAGGCAACATCCGCGGGAATTCCACGAATCGGTTTATTCGGCCGCTCCCCCACTTTAGTAATGACATAATTTCCAAAAGGCCGGATGAACGGTTCAAATATGCCAGCGAAAGTCATTAATGATCCAAGCAAACCATTGTTCAACACTTTACCTGGATTGAGAAGCCCGTAGGGATCCACTTGTTTTTTAAATTTACGCAGCCTCTTGACACGTTCTTTCCCTAAAATAGATTTTGCTTTTTTGGCGAAATACATACCTGTTGAATAAGGGCGTCCACCGTACCGTTTTGCAATTTTCATAATTGTGATCACAAGACCAAATACAAAATTATAACTTAACTTTCTCTGATCCGCTGGAATGAAGCCCAGAATAACAACTTCCGGTTTTCCATTTGGACCACTCTTGATAATGACACCCTCCTTGACGACTGGTTGATTGACTTTTCGTTCAATCTCTTCCATAACATTACCAAGAGAAGAAAGAGGGACAATTACTTCAGAAGGTACCAATGAGGGTCCCAACCGCTTTACTATCATTAGCTTGAACCGGTTTTCCCATTCATGCTGTGCGATGCGGTCACTCAATACTTCGCCCTGGCAGGGTTTGATCAATTCTTTTAAATCAGATCGGACCTTTTTACTATCGGATTTCCGAAAAGCCAGAGTAACCACATATGCCGCAGGCAGAATCACTCTCTCCTCAACAGGATGGCCATAATGTTCAAGCAGCGGTGCACGGTTTTTCATTTCTGCCATGCGGGGATTGATAAACAACATGGCCCATATTGGCAGATCCGCTGTCACAATCGATTGAACCAGTTTCTGAAGATCGTGAGCGTCCGGACATCCCAGTGCTATAATATCCAATTCTTCAAGAGATTGCACCTTCAGAGTGACCTGACTGATAAATCCTGTGACCCCTTCGGCTTCCGATATCAGCTGCAGGTCATCACCCGTAAATTCACGAACCTCTCCCGTAGACAGAACAACCCGGGCTGAAGTTACATTCTCGGCATAGTATCCAAATTGATAACTGCCTATACCGGCCCCTCCCTGTGCCAACCAGCCTCCGGCTGTTGATGAAGGATAACTCGTTGGATACAACCGGAGTGTAAGTCCTTCTTTTTTCAATTTCTCATCAAGTTTTTCCCATGTCATACCGGCTTCGACCGTAACTGTCAATTTTTCTCTGCTGATTGAAATAATTTTTTTCATCCGGTAAAAATCAATGACCAATCCTTTTTTGAGCGGAATGGTTCCTCCGTACCCGGAAGAAGATTTGGCCCGTGGTGTAATCGGAATACCTTCCTGATAGGCCCATTTGACAATTTCAGCTAATTCTATCTCATTTTGAGGTTGTACAACTGCATCAGGAATCGTATTTCCAATAAGCGGTTTAACAAGATTGGGGATGGCAGCAATATCATGACTATACAATATCCGTTCTGTTTTATCAAATTGAACACGATTTTCATATTGAGATAAATGTTCCTTCTGTTTTTTACTGATTCGATTCATAAGTTCTCCATTCTATTTACAGCGCTTGTTCAAGCTGAATCAACGTTTGTTTGATACGGTTAACTTCTTTCTCTGAAAAAGTCGCACAAATTCTTTTCTCACATACCTCCATACGATAAAGAATTTTCCTTTTCATATTTAATCCAAGTTGTGTCAGAGAGATATATACACTGCGTCTGTCATTAGGCTTAAATTTTGTTTGCACATATTTGCTTTCCATAAGTTTGCCCAAAACGCGACTTCCTCTTGAGGGAGATAAACGAATACGTTCCGCAAAAGTATTTCCAAGAATTTCCTCTTTGGGCTGCAAACCAAGTAGACCGTTAAATTCTGCCGGTGTCAATTTCAATTCATTTTGAATTTTTTCTTCATTGGCTGTACATTTTCTTTTGATGGATAAAATCAGTTCAAACAATGTGGGTTCCATAAGCTCCTCATTTGCTTATCGCAACACTTGCTAATGGCAATTATTGTTATCAACAATTATACAAATATTTCCATTTGAAGTCAAGAGAAAAATGCGGTTAAATGGATTTTTCAGAACTTTTGCAGATTGGTTATGCAGAAAAAAACTCTATGGTTATTGGACTTTATAAAAAGAATGCCGGCTATAACAAACTCATTCTGCCTATATCATTTCCCCCCATTCCAGAATGAATCAAGTCTTTTAATTCTCTCGTTCAGTGTTTCGATTTTCTTTTTACAATAAAGAGCATACTGTCCATTCGGATCAAGTTTAAGTGCCTGGTTGTAAGCCGCTACTGCTTCCCTCAGCGTTTTATGCTGGCTTAGCATTTCATAGGCCCGCCCAATATAATAATAGGATTCAGCCTGTTGGGGCTTCAATTGACCTGCGCTTTTAAAAAATTCTATTGCTTCGAGATAGGCTTTCCCACTGCCTAATTGGCTTAAATATTTTCCTTTTGATAGACAATAAAAATATTTGGATTCATCATTTTCGGACTGAGTTTTAGATGCACTTTCAAAATGTACATACGCTTCCTTAAAATGATCATCCTTATATGCTTCCATTCCTTTTTCAAATTCATTCTGTGCGAATTGTATCCTGGATTCAATATTGTTTAGCCTCTGAATATAAATACTCGGATCTTTGAATAGATCAATTATTTTTTCATACCTCAACTTTGCAATATTCAAATAACCTGCGTTAAAAGCCGCTTCTGCGGTCCGTATTAGTAATTTTATATTCCCGGGCGCCAAAGATTCAGCCAATAAAAAATATTGCATGCTATTTTGATTTTCACCTTTTTCCAAAGCCTTTTCTGCTAACTGTTGGTAAATTACAGATAGATCTCTGCGATACTTTTTTAATTTCGGATCCAAATGGTTTATGGTTTTCAATGCATCAATTCCACGGTCTGTCAAATTCAGAGCTACCGACGATTTGGCCAGATAAAACCATGCTTCAACATCTGTAGAATCTTTAAGAACAGCCTGTTCACTGAGCTGAAAAGCTTTTTTGTACTCTTTTATCGAATAGGCTTGTTTCACTTCCCTCAAGTGTGCACACGAAAGAAAAACAAAAATTAGCAGGTAAAATCCAAAATAATGCGGAATTTTATTCATTGCGTATTTCAATCCTTCCCAAATATTTTAAGACAAAATGCCGACAAATTTAGGTTTTGAAGCGAATAAATGCAAGAAATATTTTTCCCAAATTTAAAATACAGATAAAAATCAAGTTCATTGAATGTAATATCTCATAATTATCTTACTTACGGAAGGCCGTGCACACTCCACAAAACCCGCTTTTTCAAACATCGAGGGGATACCCATATAGCTTGAGAAAGGAGGCAATGTTTTGTTTCTTGGGACGGTTGGATAAGCTTCAACTATTCTACCCTTATTTTTTTGAACAAAATCGACTGCGGCCCGGATCAAATGTATCGTGAGGTCCTGTTTCTGATATGCTTTGCTTACAAAGAAACAAACAATGGACCACACAGGCTGATCATCAATCTGCTTAAGTACACGAGATCGATTTAATGAGGCGAATTGTTTCCGCGGCGCCACGGAACACCAGGCTACCGGTGTTTGCTCCAAATAGAGAATAATACCGGCAACTTCACCTGAATCCACAATTTGTTTCATCGCCCTTTTATTTCCCTCCCCCTGCTGCTTTACAAATTCATTTCGACTGATTCTCCACCACATACACCAGCATCCTCCATAAGCGCCTTTTTCACCGAACAACTGTTCGAAATCAAGCCACCGGTTCGGAGTTAAGGGATGGTATTTCAAGTTTGTTATCGAACTACTCAAGAGATAATTCCTTTTCAAGTATTTCACAATTAAAATTTAAAAATAGTGATAACATTATATATGGCAGAAACCAGTTTATAATTAATTTAATTTAAAAACTGAAATACATAAAATCAAGTATCATATTTATTGTTTTATCATATGCTTAGAAAGGAAAGAAATGCCGATCTATCTTTGATTTGTGAACAGATATTCATAACTTTGACAAAATATTCAAAATAAATATATTCTGGCATGAAATATGCTAATTTAAATTAAATCAGGACATTAACCAGTAGTGCAATACCAAATTGAATGTTATTTGATTCAAGCAGGAGAAATATATTGGAAAAAACCGAACTAAATATCAAACTGTTTGATCCCATTATACGAAATTTGCGTATCACATTGAAAAACAGTGTTTTCTACGCATCTGATCATCCTATTAATGTTTATTCGATAAACAATTTTAAAACTTCACTGGACAAATGGTTTGGTTTGAAAAATCAATTCAACCTGGGCTTTTCTCAGGATCAGCTCTATATTGACGGGAAATTGATAGACAATAAGGACGATTGTTACAGTGAAGTCGCAAATTATTTACACACGCGGGGATTAAGCTCCCTGACGATTCTGCAGGGAATCCAAATTGATGAACTTAAAACATTTTTTACTTTTATTGGCCAAGACCGGAAAACCATCCGCGAAAAAGGCGGTATTTTAAAAAATATATCCAATAGCAATCATTTAAGACTCAAGGAACTCGATTACAGTTCCCTTTTGGAAAGAGCCAGCCAAAAAGTTGTTTCGGAAGAGGAAAAAATATGGAAGTTTTTATTTGATATCGTAGAAGAATCCAAAACTGGCAAACTTCCCAACTCCAAAATGGAATTCCTTGTAGATTTCTTTGCAGATGAAAAGAAATCGGCTTCAACCCTGAACAAAGTGTACAGAGAAGCAGTAAATCATCTTCAGGACGAAAATACTGTTAAAGACATACGAAGTACCATCACAAAAATCTGTGAATATTTTGACCAATATTCCTCAGACAATGTAAAAGACCTTAAAGTAAAATTAATGAATGTGATTGCACAGCTCCATCCGGATTTAATCAATATTCTGTTCGAACAAACCGTTGATACAGATCAGGAATTCGACCTTGCAGAAGCCATCACCAAGGATTTCTCGGAAAGCTATATCGCAGAATTTATCGAGTCACTGATCAGCAATGAAGATACTTTTAACGAAAATCTCCTCAAGGTGTTCGATAAGCTTGCGCCTGATTCAAGTAAATCAGACAACATGGTCATGATGGTTGCTGATAAATTGTTCAGTAAAAGAATAGTCAATCCGGAAACTCTCTCCAAACTCCAAATGTCAATCATGGAAATTTTCAAGAAACATCCCGACAGCAACTTCATGAAACAGATTTACAACATCACTGTAGATGCGGTTATCAATAAAAAAGTGGATACACTTGTTTACGTGGCCAGGCTCACACCTCTAATCAATAAATTCGTTCAGTCCATGGAAGACGAAGAACTTAAAAAAGAGAAACTATGGCTCCTCCTAAACATTTTATGGCTCGAAAACAAACCAGAAGATTTTAAAAAATTTACAGATAAGGTGGTCAGCATTCTTCCGGAACTGCTGGATTCAAAGGATACTGAAAGAATCAAAGAAATTGTTGAATTCTATACTGAAAAAACTCGCCCTGAACAGCGAAAAAATAATAAAATCATCTCGGAGATTAAAGAAGGTATAGAGAAAATCACCAGCAAGGAAACTGTAGACAGCATTATCGCCTTGATTCCTGAAGCCAGTAAAATGGATTTGGATAACATTACCTACATTCTTCTCAAATCCGAGTACGAATCAGCTAAATCACTTGTGGATGCTTACATAGTCAATAAAAATCCTGCTCATCGCAATAAATTCAGATACATTTTTCTCCAAATGAGAGAAAAAATAGCCACCGAAGTTGTCGATCGTCTTGAATATTGTGAACCAGTCGTGGTAAGGGATTTACTCAACATCCTGAAAGAGTCCGCACCGGAAAAGGCCCACCTGGTTACAAAAAAACTTATGAGTCATAAAAACGCCCAGGTCCGATGGGTGGCCCTGGAAAAATTTGAACCAGGCACAGAAATTGAGAGAACAGACGTATTCAAAATCTTTAAAAAAGAAAAAAATAAAGAAGTCAAGAAAAAAGCCGCTTCTCTGTTATTAAAAACAAAGAATCCCGAGATCATTAAAAAATTGTTTGACTACACCAGTAGAAATATTTTTCACCACAAGTTTCTCATTCAACTCGTTGAACTTTGCGGACATGTAAGAGCCCAGGAGTCGTTGCTCCATTTAAAAAAGATATATCAGAAGAAGGCGCTTTTTAATTCAAAAAGGCGAGACGACCTGCGCGTAGCCACAGTAACCAGTCTCTCACGCCTTCAAATTGATGAAGCCACTGAACTGGTGCGGAGCGGATTTCATGACAAGAGCAAACGGGTTAAAGAGAGAGTCGAAATCATCATCAAGCTGAACGAAAATATGAAATTACAAACAAGATGAGGTCATTCATGCCACAATCAGGAATCAGAGAAAAAATCGATGAATTGATTGCTCATATTGCCAGGGGAATACAGATAAGGAGCATGTACGGCGAAGACCATGCACTCACAACGAGTGCTATTGATCATCTCAGTGACAATTTGAATGATATTTTGATGGATAGACCAGAAATCACAATCGGTATTATTGGCGACGAAATCGCATTCGAAAAAGAGCCTCTCTTTGAAACAAGTTCAAGAAGACAGAATTTTATCGATCATTTGAAAACGCTTGGCATCAAGAAAATAAGTTTTATGAATGGTGTTCAAAAAAACGAGCTCATGGAATTTGTGAATATTATTACAAAAAGGCCTAAAACTGCCGATATAAAACAAGAAATCAAACAACGTTTTTACGATTCCAACATCCGTCATATCGCCATCGGAGAGATTGGTCTGATGGAAAAGAAATCGAGCCTTCCAATAACCCAAGATCGTATCGATGATTTGGTTAAAAAAAATTATAAGGGAAGTGTTAAATTTTTAACAAAAACCTTTAAAAATCTGAAGGGCAACCAGCGGCTCAATGTGGATTCTGCCAGACAGATCGTTGAAGGATTAATGACCAATCTCTTGAAAAATAAATATCTTCTCCTTTTACTGACATCCATGCGCGGTCATGATGAAGATGTATTTCAACACGGCATCAATGTTTCAATATTTACACTTTTACAGGCTGAAATGTTGGGACTGGAACAAAAATATCTGAGCGATATCGGTATGGCTGCCATTCTACACGATATCGGTAGAATTGCTGATCCGGAAGGCAGTAAAGAAGAAGGGGAAGAATCTTCATGGGAAGCCTATTTCACGGATGAAAAAGAACGTAAAAGAGCAGATGAGGACGTTACAGGCGCAAAGATTCTTTTGGAAACAGAAGGCATCGGCGTACTCCCTGCCATTACGGCTTTTGAACATGGCATGCGATACGATATGACTGGATATCCTAGAAAACTGTATGGGAAAAAATTAAACCTCATCAGCATGATGATAGCGATTTCCGATTACTACGACCAGTTGAGACGAAAACCGTTTTACTATGAAGAAGGAGGTCCTGAAAGGGCACATGAAGAAATGATGAAACTCTCCGGGAAACATTTTCATCCGGATCTGCTGAAGAATTTTTTCAGTATCATCGGACTTTATCCGCCGGGAACACTGGTAGAACTGGACACCCAGGAAATTGCACTTGTAATTCAAGCCAGTATGTTCGACATCAAACGTCCCCAAGTGGAAATCCTCTATAACAAATTCGGTGAAAAGTATGACGAACCTCGCATTATGAATTTGATGGAAAAGAATAAAAAAGGGCAATTTAAAAAATCAATTGTCAAATCCATTCCTCCTCTGGAAAAATTTAATATTCCGGAGAAATACCGTTGAAATGAAACTGATAGTTAAAATCATTTTAATATTTTTTTTCACAGCGATAGCCGTCATCGGTATTACGTTTTACCTGACAAACATCGGGATACCGCACATCGCAGTCTATTCTATCATTATGCTTTTTACAGCATTGATTGGTTTTATTTCATCGAGAATGGTGTATAAACCGATACAAAACATGAATAAAAGCATCGAAATTGTTCGATCCGGTAATCTCGATTACAGAATTGAATCAGATTCAAAAGATGAAATCGGAGAACTCTGTAAATCCTTAAATAATCTTGTCTCTGATTTACAAAAAGCAACCAATGAGATTTACGATCTCAATCAAATCAGTTCGGACTATCAGGAAGCTGAAAAAACACTGAAAAATCAGGAAGATTACTTTCGGCGGCTCTTTGAATATTCAAATGACGCTGTCTTTATTTACGATTTTGACGGAACAATTCTTGACATTAACAAAAAAGCCTGTGACATGTTAGGCTATTCAAAAGAAAAACTCATCAAGATTCCCTTTCATGATCTTCAAACGGAAGAGGAATTGATCCGCTCCAAAGCAGCATTCAGAACCAATGTAAAAACCGGATCGATACGTTTCGAATCGAAATTCAAGAAAATGGACGGCTCTGCAATCGACGTGGAGATCAGTTCGAGCATCGTGGATCTTAAAAAGGGAATCATGCAAAGCATCGTCAGTAATATCACGGAACGAAAACGGATGGAAAAATCCCTTCGGGATTCCGAAGAAAAATTCCGCACTTTCATGGAAACCGCAAGCGATTTGATGTATATCACCAATGCCGACGGGCAATTTACCTATATTAACAATGCCATGGCCAATACGCTTGGGTACACAAAAGAGGAAATGATGGGAATGCCTTTCTCTGAAATTCTGGATAAAGACAATCTCGAAGAGTCTAAAACAAGGCGTCAGGAACTGATGGAAGCCGGAGAAAATATCCATCAACTTTTTTGGGAAACAAAAACACGGAAGAAAATCTTTGGTGAGATGAAAGCCGTAGCCATATTTAACAACGAAGGACAATTTCAGGGAATTCGGGGCGTTTTCCGGGACATCACGGAACGTAAGAAAATCGAGGAATCCCAGCGGTTGACCCAGCTAGGGAAACTGGCCGCAGATATGGCGCATGAAGTAAAAAATCAAATCGCCGTTATATCCACAAGAAGCAGCATTTCACTCATGCGGAAACCTGACAACAAAGACCTGGAAAAAGATTTAACGATTATCAAGAAACAATGTGATCAGATCAATGATATCGTGAAACGGCTGCTCATGTTTTCAAAACCGAGTAAAAGGGATTATATGAAAGTCAATATCAATAATTCCGTCGATTTTGTGATTAACCTGGTAGAACCGCAATTTAAGCAAAAAAATGTCAAGATATTGAAGGAATTCACTTCTCCTCTCCCCACTGTAGAAATAGATGAAAAACAAATGCAGGAGGTGTTCATGAACCTCCTCAGAAATGCATTTGAGGCAATAACGGATGGGGGTACTATCACTGTGGTCACAAAACATAAAGGCGATGACATTCAAATTGACTTTACCGATACAGGAGATGGAATTTCTGAAAGCGATATGCAACAAATCTTTGATCCATTTTTTACAACAAAAGAACACGGCACAGGCCTGGGTCTCTCCGTCTGTTATGGAATTGTGAAATCCCACAATGGCGATTTGAAATACACCAGTCGATTGGGAGAAGGAACCACAGCAAGCATCCAGTTGCCAATATCCGATTAATTCGATCTCCTTTTTCCTGTATAAATCTCATGATAACATAAACTGATCTTCTGCAATATTCTGGCATTATAGATGCAGCATTAATTGTGGATTCTTAAAATAGCTCGACATTGATATTGGAAAAAGTCTATTTTATCCTGAGATAAGTGAATACTATCGGTAGATTTTTCCTATCCAGAAGGGACAATCTTTCAAAATGATAACAACAGATTCAGACATCGATTTAAAGTGTCTTCAAGCCATTATCGAAAAAAGCGATGAGGGCATTCTGGTGGTCGACAAAAATCGCGTTATAAAGTACATGAATTCCGCAGCATCCTTGATTTTGGGCAACAGCAATCATGCGACTGTTCCCGGAGACCGGTTTATCTATACGTTGGAAGAAGAGGAAACTTACGAAATTTGCATTACGCGAGAAAATGGTAAAACGGGTGTCGGGAGGCTTCGTACAGTCGATATCGAATGGGAAGGCGAAAGAGCCTTTTTGGTATCTATTCGAGATATTACACAACAAATCCTGATTGATCAGCTAAAAGATGAATTTATCAGAAATGTTTCTCACGAACTGCGTACTCCACTGACGATTATTCGGGAATCCGTGGCCCAGGTGCACGACGGCATTACAGGGAACGTGAATGAAGACCAGAAAAAATTCTTGTCTCTATGCATAAGAAATACGGATCGCCTCAGACGTATGGTGGATGATCTTCTCGATATCTCAAAAATCGAAGCTGGAAAAGTCAGACTTGAAAAAAGAAAAGATAATTTACTTGATGTCATCAAATTGGCAGTGGATCCGTTCATTCCTTTGGTCAAGAAAAAGGGACTGGAACTTAAAACAATCCTTCCGGAAAAATCAATGGAAGTCTATGTAGACAGAGATCGGATCATTCAAGTAATCAATAATTTAATCGGGAACGCCGTCAAATTTACAGAAAAAGGTTTGATTGAAATCAAAACACAGTGTGAAAATGAACACGTGGAATGTATCGTTTCTGATACCGGCATCGGAATCTCCGATGATAACATCCCAAAAGTTTTTGACAAATTCGAGCAATTTTACACAGGAATTCAGTTAGAGCAAAACGGCTCAGGTCTTGGGCTTTCCATTGCAAAGGAAATTGTTCAATTACACGACGGAGAGATTTTCGCAAAAAGTAAAATCAATAAAGGAAGTTCATTCGGTTTTATTATTCCGAAATACAAACCCGGGATTGAATTGCTGGAAAAAATTAAAAGAAGAATATCCAGCTCCAACCAGGCATTTGTCTTATTGTATTATCATATTCACAACTATTCTGATATACGAAAAAAAATAGGACAGGACAAGATTATTGAATCACAAGAAAAAATGATTCAGATGATTGAAGAGCAGGAAAAACATATTGCGCCTTTCATGCAGGAAACAAATGAATTAATCATGCTGATCGAGAAACCGCTCAAAGAGATCACCAAATTAAACAAACATCTGATCCGAATGATCAAGGAATCCTTTGTAGAATCAGCTTCGGACTTTGAACTGGATTTTTCATACGGAATGAGCACATTCCCAAAAGACGGTCAAATTGCAGAAGCGTTGCTGGACAATTGTCGAAATCACATTCTCAATGAAAAAGCCGAAAGACTGAACAAGAAAATTCTGATTGTGGATGATGAAATCGAGTTGACCGAAGCGACAAAAATATTAATCGAATTCTTTGGATACAAGAACATCGATATTGCGAACACCGGCGAGGGCGCTTTCGAAAGCATTCAGCGAAAATTACCGGAATTGATCATCCTTGACATGAAGATGCCCGGAATGAGCGGTTATGAAGTAATCGGCCGGTTGAAAGAAAATTTTGAAACCAAGGACATTCCCATTGTCATCATGTCCGGATATGAAGTGGAAACAGGAAGATTCCATGAATACATCAACAAGAAGGCTATCTTAACAATCAGTAAACCGGTCGATGAAGAACTTTTACGTAAAATGATCTACTATCTGATCTAAGGGGTATGAATCGAAAAGGCAAATAAACCACGGAAACAGGAGGAAAATAATGAAAAAGATTTTGATTGCAGATGATGATCCCGATATTCTCACACTTTTGGCATCGAGACTTCGCTCCAACAACTTGCTGGTGGTAACTGCCCAGGATTGCAATCAGGCCATTAAAAAGGCCTATTCAGAACAGCCGGACCTGATTTTGATGGACATTCGCATGCCAACCATCGGCGGTCTGAGCGCATTCAACAGTCTGAAAATGTACACGAGAACAGAAAACATTCCGGTGATATTCATCACAGCCTATCCTGGTAAAGAAGTGCAGGAAAAAGTCATGGAAATGGGCGCAACCGATTTTGTGGCAAAACCATTCCAGACAGAAGAGCTATTGTCCAAAATCAACAGGGCAATGGAATGTCAGGTGAACTGACCGTGGCGAGTCAGAAATTGACGGGATTTTAAATTATTCTATTTAATCGAAAGGGGTACAATGACAGCGGAACGTATCCCGGGCGAAGGATTGCTTTATGTTTTAATATGACGATATTTTTATTTAAGGGATCATATATTTTTACATTATATAGAATTTTGATATGATAAAAACACCCATTAAAGACTATAAATATGGGTGTTTTTTATTGGGGGAATTCATGTCAATTGCTATCGACTAATTTAAAAAGTTTTTAACTGCGTCAATCAGCATATCCATATCGAAAGGTTTTTGTAAATACATATCCGGCTGAGATCCGCTCGACACATCCTTTTGCAATTCCCCTTCGTAATCCATTGAGCTAACGCCAATGACAGGAATCCCTTTGAGATTTTCAATCGTACGGATTTGCTCGATCAATTTCCATGTTTTGCCGGCGGGGAAATGCATGTCCAACAGAATTAAATCGGGAACTTCCTGCACAGCGATCTTCATTCCTTCCTGTGCCTCAATGGCTGCTAAAAGCTGACAACGGATACCTCCATGTTCCAGAATACGCCGAGCCAATTCAATCGATTCGGGAGACTGATCAATGTATAATATTTTTTTCTTGGGCACGTTTCCTGTTACTGATTTCATATTTGGGAATGGACAGTTATTGAAATAATTTTCATTGAAATATACAATATGAATTCTGTTATTACAATCAAAAACACAAATATGACTGAATTTTAATTTTCATATTAGTATTCCTAAAAAAAATGCAGAATTATAACGTAAAACAAAGTTATGGTTTCGTCAGAAATGATAAGGGCCCATTCCAATTTTCCGGAACAAGCCCTATCATAAAAAGAAAAATTTATACGCTAATACCACACACTCATGACTTCTCCGATATTGCTGAAAGATTGGAAATAAATATTATTTTTCTACTGAAAATTTATAAATAGTTGTGGTTTGATATTTCTCGCCCGGATTCAGCACAGTAGACGGAAAGTCCGGCTGATTTGGAGAATCCGGATAGTGCTGTGTTTCCAGACAAAATCCGTTTCTGTACTTATATACTTTTCCCTCTTTTCCTGTGATTGATCCATCCAGAAAATTACCCGTATAAAGCTGAATGCCGGGCTCTTCTGTCAGGACCTCGAGAACGCGTCCTGTGGAAGGATCGACAGCTCTGGCCGCAAGGCGAAGCGTACCCGATTTACCATTGAGAACGAAATTATGGTCATATCCCTGACCGTTCTTTATTTGTGGATCATCGTTATTAATATCCAAACCGATCTTTTTGGGTTTCCTGAAATCGAAAGGCGTGCCTGCCACTGGCATTAATTGAGTGGGAATGGATGTTTCATCGATTGCTGTAATGGAATCCGCATCGATCATAAGCTCGTGGTCAAGTATCGAAGAAGCGCCTCCATCGGCAAGGTTAAAGTAGGTGTGGTTGGTCAGGTTGCAAACAGTAGGCTGATCGGTGGTGGCTTCATATTGGATTTTAATTTCATTGTCATTGGTCAACAGATAGGTGACTGTGACTGATAAATTTCCAGGATAACCCTCTTCCCCGTCCTTGCTGAGATAGGAAAGTTTCAAACCGACATAATCCCCACCGCGGACTTCCTTGGCATCCCAGATGACCTTGTCAAAGCCGACAATACCGCCATGAAGATGATTGGGGCCGTCATTAACAGCAAGTGTATATGTTTTACCATTGAGCGTAAATTTTCCTTTTGCAATCCGGTTGCCGTACCGGCCGACAATACAGCCGAAGTAGGGACTCTTTTTCATATAATCATCAAGATTGTCGAATCCCAGCGCGACATCACCCATATTGCCATCCTTGTCAGGAACGATGATGGATGTGATGATACCGCCATAATTTGTGATATCGACTTCCATCCCATTTGCATTGGTCAACGAATACAAATCGGCAGAAACACCGTCTTTAGTCTTCCCAAAATCTTTCTTCTCAATTTTCATACCGGACATCTCCTTATTTTGACATTGAATAAACAGTAAACAAACCATCAGAACCATAGACCATAAAATGAAATTGTTTTGTGAACGTTTCATGGGTTTCCCTTTCTATGTTTAATTGCTGTAATAATATATTGGAAAAGAGACAATATTCCAATAAAAATATTTATACTCTATTTATATTTTCAAACATCCGCTGTTCTAATCAAAGCCATTATTGGCAAAGACCATTCATTAATGCACTGTACGTTTTAATAACTTCGATCGTCAACGAATCGGTCGCAAAAACCGAATTCCGTCCCTGCGGTTCTTGCGGAGGATCTCCTGTGAATTCATCTCCTCTGCGCCATACTGCTCCATCGGGATCCCTCGCTTTGCCAATCCCTCCCCACGTCCAAAAATTACTTCCGATAAAAGGTCCCCCGGCTTTTACATTCCTGTAAATCAAATCGAACACGGTATTATAATAGCGATTTCGATAAATTGTTCCGGAATCCGGCGAAAACGAATGTAAATCCCAGGAAATACCAAACTCCTCAAGAGCGAGAGGTTTGCCGACTTCTTCTGCAAAACGGATGTGCTGATTGAGATCATTGACGGCTTTTTTCTCTGCCTCTGGATATGATTTCTCTGGATGCAATGGATCGAACCGCTGCCAATTTAAAATCCACAAATGTACGGCCATGTAATCAATGTTTTTCAGACGATGGATATCCAGATAAACTTTCACGGAACCGAGGCATCCCATCGTACCTTCGTTTCCTGTGGATATTAAATAGTTCGAATCGATCGAACGGATATAGTCCGCAGTTTCCCTGATCCATTGTACAAAGACTGTATCATTTTTATTTCCCGACCCTCCGGGAGCGGGACGTGGTTCATTGGCCAGCTGCCAGGACATGATCACTGGATCATCCCGATATTTGATTCCAGTAACCGTATTCACACGGGCGATCAGTTTTTTAATGTATTTGCGATAAGCCGAGTTGGCTTCCTGACGGGAATAGAACCGGGCGTTGAACACCATAAATTCGGGCCATGAATATTGTCTCAGGAAAGGATTCGGGACGGGCACTTCTTCAAACCAGGAGAGATACTGCACCATTCCGCCGGACCAGACCCAATAATGGATCACCAGTTTCAGGCAGTTGAATCGGATAGTCCCAAAATTGAAATCGATCTACACCGGATGTACTTTCAGCTACGGCAAAAAAGGATTTACGGTCAACCCCTTCCACGCGTGCGATAAGCAGAATTTTTCCATCAAGTTCGATTGCTCCCGGATTAAATGCGCTGTTGATCCCGATGCGTTCCATTAAAAAAGGATTGGTTTTATAATTTAGATCATATCGCCAGAACACAGGGGTATGTTGCCCTGTCAAAACTGGAAATTGATACCGCTGAAATAAACCATTACTATACTTGACTGGTTTATTTTTTCTATTGATGAGTGTTTGATGTTTTTTCAGAAGCTGTTTTATATTTTTACTGAATGTTTGATTGTTCATAAGAAACTGCATTCTCCATTTCTATCCCAACAGCAAAACATCCAATCGGTTTATAATCTCCATACACGCCCGTGCATTGTGATAGGGCCCCTTCCACTCGGAAACTTTGTAATCACTCGTGACAGGCTTTCCTTCCTTTGTAACTCTCCAGATCCATTCACCGTTTTTTTGATCCACAATATATTTTTCGATATACTTCCAGGAGCGGTAAGCAATATTAAGAAAATGTTCTTCTTTTGAAATCTGATAACTGTTTAAAAATCCGACCACTGCTTCTGCCTGAGGCCACCAGTGCTTGTCCGTATCGATGGGACCCTCGGGACTGCCTTCATACTGAAGTCCTCCATCCTTATCCAATCCATAGGCTTCGACAGCCGTAGCCATTTGAATCACTCTTGCTTTGACTGATTTTATTATTTCCGGATCCCCAAGCACTTCTGCGGCTTCTATTAAAAGCCAGCCGCCTTCTATATCATGTCCGAAAGAAATCATATTTGTTTTTGACGTCCACTTTTCGTCAAAAAACAATCTGAAACAATTCAATTGAGGATCAATAATACGGGTTAAAAAAATTTCGATCAAACTTTTTAAAGCGATTTTGACTTCATCCGATTTCCAGATTCGATACAGATTGGTATAGGCCTCCATCATATGAAGATGGGTATTCATCGACTTCTTCTCGTCCATGTCTTTGTCACTGAGACGTAAATCTTTTGACAGCGTCCAGTCGCGGTTGTAGGATTCAAAATACCCCCCGTATTCATCATCATGAGATTTGGTCTCAATCAGCCTAAAAAGATCCCTGGCCATATCAACGATAGATTGATCCTCTATCGCCATACTGTATTCGGACAAAGCATAAATCATAAAAGCCTGTCCGTAAATTTTCTTTTTATCATTCAGAGGTTCCCCGCGATAATCCAGCATCCAGTAATAACCGCCGAAATCCCTATCCTGAAACTTTTTTATCAAATATTCAAAAGCGCGTTGCGCGATTCTTAAATAATCCGAATTCTTGAAATACCGGTACAGGGCGGAAAATGTCCACAGAATTCGCGAATTCAGGATCAATCCTTTTGGAGCCTCCGGCTCGATACGGGAATCGTGTGTGATTCTTCCGACAAATCCGCCATAGGATTCATCGAGTGTCCGCCCTATCCAGAAAGGGACAATATTTTCAGTTAATTCCCGTGATATTTCTTTTTTGAATTGATCCAGTGTTTTTTTATTCATATCGGATTTTATCCCATATTTTCACTTTAATTTTCTTTCAATTTATCGTACCAGTTTTTCTTTAAAAAGACTGAAGCCATAAAGAGAATCCCGACTGCAATCCACATGGCCTTCATCTCACGAATAACAAGATAAACCGGAATCACAATAAGCGTCATTTGCCAGACAATGCCGACGACGACATTGATCAAATCCCGCTTGAAAGCCCTGTTTTGTTTGAACTCGGGTGCTTCCTGAATTACCTTCTGATGAATTGGACTCCAGAATCCCCAGGGCCGAACATTCCTGTAAAATGACTTGAGAACTTTTTCATCTTCCGGCCGGGTTAACAAACTGGCGATAATACTCGCTCCTGCCGAAATAAGTAAAATAAAAGGAAAACTAAAAAGAGGCGACAATTCTGGAAATACAAGCGGAAAAAACAGAGCTGCAGCCGTTCCGGAAATCATCCCCCAGAAAAAGCCTTTACCATTTAATCGCCACCAGTACCATTTCAGAAGGTTAGGCGCGGCGTACCCCCCATACAATCCAGCAAATAGCCACTGCATTACATCATTGATCGATCTCGCCATAAAACCAAAAATCATCCCGACAATGACAATCCCTATCGAGCTCAGATAACTGATGGTTACGTATTTTCTATCAGAAGCTTTGGAGTTGATATACCGTTTGTAAATGTCATTGACAATATAGGCTGCACCGGCATTAACCGTAGCATCAAACGTGGACATGAATGCAGCCAAAAGACCGGCCAACAGCAAACCCAAAAGGCCTGTCGGGATGAAATTGTTGATGATATACGGGAGAATCATTTCAAAATCTATATTCGATCCCATTGCCTTGATCTGCGGGCTGAAAAAAACAAGTGCTAAAATCGTAATGCCGCTGACCATGATCCATCTTGGAAAGAGACAAATAGAAACAATTCCGCTCATCAATGCGGATTCCTTCGGCTTTCTCGTGGCAAGCACGCGCTGCATATCGTAATTCGGTGCGGGCCCGGCCATGCTTTGGAGCACTCCCTTAAAAAGCATCATCATGATGATAATTGTGATGAACGAATATCCATCCGAATTGATCTGATTATTAACAAAATTGAGTACTCCCGACCAGTCTAAGTTGAGCTTCCATCCGAAGAATATATTTTTCCATCCCGCCGGAATAACTGCGGACAGCGCCTCCGGAGATACTTTATGGATAGCGATGATTCCGATAAAAACGGACGCAATTGCAAGAATCGTAAACTGAAGCAGATCGGTCAGGACCACACTGTACATCCCGCCGACAATGACATAAACAGTCGTGATTGTCATAAAGATGACCGCATATGTGTTCGGCGAAATGTCCCACGGAAAGAAGACTGAGGCGAATTTTCCAATGCCCTGAAAGGCATACGTTAAAAAACCGATAACACTGATGATAGCAAATATAACCACACTGATCCTTGATAACTCTCCTCCCTTTCCGCGGCCGAAACGTGTGGAAATCCATTCGGCTCCGGTCAATACATTGGAACGGCGAATCCAAACGGCCAGGTAAATCATTAAAAAGATTTGATTGAATGTCGGCCACAGCCAGGGCATCCAGCATCCCTTCAATCCGTATACGAATAGAATGTAGACGAGCCACATTGTTCCGGTGATGTCAAACATCGAAGAAGCATTGGCAATCCCCAGCACGTACCACGGCAGCGTTTTCCCTCCAAGAAAATAGGAGTCCATATTCTGACCTGCGCGACGGGAGACCAGAAATCCTATCACAATGACAGCAATCAGATATATTAGAATAATCGCAATATCAAGAGCATGGATTTGCATCGCCAAGATCTTTCAACTTAATACAAGAAAACAAAAACGGATTGATACACCTGCTCCACTTGGTTTTGATACCTGCAATGAAATGAAAATATTGCGAAAACGTTTTCGCATTCATCCAAAAAAAATATATTTTTAATTCTTAAAACTGCAATCTGGAATCAGAATTCAGAACAAACGTAAATTAATATAATAAAACTTGACGGGAAAATGCAAGTGCGAAACCATAAAGATTAATATTAGTTATTATAATTATATTTTGGGAAAGTAAAATAAAGGTAGAAAAACATATATTTTCAACCTGACAAATCTTAAATATCTTTTATAATGATGATTTTTGATATTCACGAAAATGACACCTTCATTGCTCATTTTCGTAACACTTTCTCAATTCATCCTCGGTCCATCTTTCTTTGGTTGCTTTACGATACGTCAAATGTCGATCCAATCAGTAGAATTCCTTTATAATTATGCATGCCACAAAATTACTATGTTATATTAAATAGTAAATGAATAGAAGTCAATTTTTCTTTGCATACTTTTCAATGTTTAGGGAATGAAGAAATTTTTCCATTGTATTCAATTCTGCTTCTTTTTCATTGGCAGAAGAAATCCAGGTGGTTAACTCTTTGCCCGGTTTCGAAATTAACAATATTTGCGTTCCGTCATCTTGTTCATCGATATAATCGGAGGGTTGATAGATAATGGCTGCGCCCAATTGAATCGGCTCGGCCGCGACATCTTCGGGATGTATGCCCCATGTCGCAATTAATCCATCATAATTTTGAACTTCCTCTCCCTTATGATAGTTGATTCCTGTAACAAATTGCACCGGTAAATCAGTTAAGGCAAAGGCTTCAACTTTGGCTTCTCTGACCCCAGAAAAAACCGTCACACGGACTAAAATATCCACTGTTCGATCCTTGCAGGGCACACCTTCCGAAAGCATTTCCATATAAGATGAGATTTTTTCTTTTACAACCCGGGCGGTCCGGTTTGTCACTGGATTAAGCGGAACGACCTGTTTACCGTCCCATAAACGTACCCCTCCCAAACCAACAGTTGCGCCTACTTTGTAATAATCGGCTCCCCATCCATTTTTTTGTTGTTCAATGGTAGGGTACCAGCGAGCCTGTTTGAGCTCGAGGCCCGGTTTTGTTTTTGAGTAGATATCAATGGCTGCTTTTTTGTCGAAATAGATACGAATCCCCATCCATTCGTTTTCGACAGCAGGACCATGATGACCGACGGTTTGAAACAGGTCGCCCGATTTAGAACTCACCTCGTTTAAATAAGTGGCGCTATCCGCTTTCATAAACAGACTGATATCTGTGTTGTTTTGAGCCTGACTCACGGAAAAGCTTCTGGAAATCAATAGTATGAATAGCAATTTTTTCATGATGAATTCTCCTTGATTCAATGATTAACGGGCAAGCCATCCACCATCCACAGCAATTGTATAACCCTGCAGATAAGCGGATGCTTCGGAAGCCAAAAAGACTGCAACACCCTGCAAATCCTTGGGTTCTCCCCAGCGCCCAGCCGGAATCCTATCCAGGATAGACTTGCTGCGATTGGCATCGGCGCGCAAAGGCGCTGTGTTGTCCGTAGCCATATATCCAGGCGCAATCGCGTTGACATTGATTTTATGAGGAGCCAGTTCATTGGCCATCAGCCGGGTCAGCCCCATCACGGCTGATTTGGAAGCGGTGTAGGAAGGCACCAGAATGCCGCCCTGGAAAGAAAGCATGGAAGCCGTATTGATAATCTTGCCGCCCTCACCCTGTTTGATCATTTGTTTGGCAGCGGCCTGGCTCAAGAAGAAAAGCGTCTTCTGGTTGATATTGATCACATCGTCCCAGTCTTTTTCCGAGAATTCAGTAAGAGGCGCGCGGCGGATAATGCCCGCGTTATTGAAAAGAATATCCAGCCGTCCCAGTTCCTTAACAGTCGTATGGACAATATCATCCACAGAATCGAGTTTTTTGAGATCTGCGGTAATAGCCGTACATTTCCGGCCAAGATCCGTAATTGTCTTTTTCGTTTCATCCATAGATAGGATGTCTACAAGAGCCACATCCGCGCCCGCCTCGGCCAGAGCGATGGCTATGGCCTGCCCAAGCCCGCGCGATGCTCCGGTGACAACCGCCACCTTCCCGTCCAGTTTGAATTGATCTAAAATCATTGGTTCTCCTATAATCTTGAATTCAATATTATCGAATCATATCCATCGCCACGCCGTCCATATCATCAAACGCCTGGTTTTCGCCGCCCATGCCCCAGATAAACGCGTACTTTCTTGTGCCGCATCCCGCATGAATCGACCAACTCGGGGAAATCACCGCCTGCCCGTTCCGCACCACGATGTGTCGTGTTTCGTCGGGCATGCCCATATAATGAAACACAACATCATTGACCCCGATATCGAAATAACAGTAGATTTCCGTACGGCGTTCGTGAGTATGGGCGCTCATTGTGTTCCAGACGCTTCCGGATTCCAGCAGCGTGACTCCCATGACCAGTTGACAGCTTTTCACTTTTCCCGGGAGTATATATTTATGAATCGTCCTTGCGTTGGATTCTTCCATGGAACCCATTTTCGTGTGAACCGCATCATCGAGCTGAATATGTGTGGTCGGATAGGCCGTATGCGCCGGATAGCTGAGTATGTAGAAGCGGGCGGGATTCCTGGCATCATTGCTCTTGAATATGATTTCTTTGGATTCCCGACCGACATAAAGTCCATCCAAATAACCCATTTTATATGTTTGTCTATCGACGGTCACGGAACCTGCTTGACCGATATTGATCACACCGATTTCGCGCCGCTCCGCAAAATATTCGGCGGCCAGTTTTTTGGCAGAAGCGAGGGTCAACGTTTTTTTCAAAGGTACTGCGGATCCGACAATTGCACGATCCACATCTGTATATACAAGCTCCAGTTCACCGGGAGTGAACAAATCGACAAGATACGATTCCCGCAGCTCTTCCGCGTTCATTCGCTGATACCGAACCCGATCGGAAACATATCTACTTTTCATAACAAACATCCTTTCTGAAACAGAAATTTTCGTTCGAATCTTCTTCTGTTTGGACCATCTGATGCCAATCATCAGGGTTTTAAATAGGATTCATTTAATGTATTAATTTTTCGGAAAAATCAAAAGAAAAAGCAGTCGAACTAGATCAATTTCAATATTTGCCAACATCTATTTTAATCTTTTTACTGGTAACTAAATTAACTATCCCAGAGAACAATCTTGACAGATATATCATTCTTATCCACTGGTTTTAAATCCGCATCTAGCATGAAATGGTTTAGCTGTTGTTCTTGATGAAAAGCTATGGCTTGTCTGAATTGAAAGAAGTATTTGTTAATTGTAATGTGATTAACACCTAATAATTGAGCTGTTTAAGTTATCGTTAGTCCTAAACTAAAGCACTCAATTATTTTTCGTTTTTTGTGTTTAATTAATGGCTTGTTTTTCATGACCTAATAAATCTAAATTATTAAATCATGCTGGTCACACCCCCTTTTTTAAAATTTTTGTTACTCACTAAATGATCTATAAACTATTACTGTATCCGACAATGTTTCTATTCCATGATCACGTCCTCACACAAATAAATCGATCCTTTAGCTTCATTCTGGTCCATCCAAAAGATGCCTGATCTCCCTGCAATTTTGTTTGATAGTTTCCCAATCTCCTGCAGCAATCCGGTCAATTCTGGCAATCCACGACCCGCCGATTGCCAATACAAAATCGTTTTTTAGATACTCCTGAAAATTGTTCAGATTAATCTTCCCCAGTGGTATAAAACGAACACCGGTATGCAGATAAGGTGCGGCTATCTGTTTGAGTGTGTTGATCCCTCCCATTGCTTCGGCCGGAAAAAATTTCAACACTTTGATTCCCAGATCAAGAGCCGCTTCAATATCCGTGGGCGTCATCACACCGGGTGAAAAAGGAAAATCCAAACGCAACGCCTCCTCTGCAACCTTTCGATTGAATCCCGGTGCTACCCCGAAAGCAGCGCCGCAATCTTTCGCCTTTCTTACATTTTCAACAGTTAGAATCGTTCCTGCGCCAACCAGCAAATCGGGCCGCTCCTGCCGCAACATTTGTATCACATTCGCTGCAACATTGGTACGAAACGTAATTTCAATAACGGGCAGCCCGCCTTCTATGAGAGCATCCGCAAGAGGAACGGCATGTTCGGTATTCTCAATTGTGATGACAGGAAATACTTTCAGTTTTCCAACTCGTTTGAATATCTCACTTATTTGCATAGACAACTCCCATTATAAAAAAAAATCCGTATAATTTTTATACATACTTCGAATTTATATTCGCAGTATGTAATCAGGTTAATACAGTTTTAAGAAAGATTATCATCTTTATAATTTTGTTTAAGTGAAATTAAGGCAAGTCTGTAAGCTGTGTATCAATTTGTAAAAAATATACTTAAAAGGAATGAGAATGTCAAGGTGCTATTATAATCATTTACAATATTATCTCCCATTTTTAGAGCCTGTCCCGAACCTTCGGAGTATTATATTAGCAGGGGAAGAACTTCCGATTCCGAAGAACCGGAAAAGGAGGAATGTCAATAAAAAACCTCCCAAAGGTTGTAAACCTTCTGGAGGTTACATTTTTATAAGATAGCACCTCCTGGAATCCGAAGATCAATCGAACAAGAGGCAAAGTACTATAATAAATCTGTTCAATACTATCTTCCCTTTTTGAGCTTGCCCCGGCCTGTACCGATCATTCGGGACAATCTTTGTGCCGGGGAACCCTCAGATCCCGTAACTTCGGAATCTGAGACAGAGGAGTGTCTCACCTGCTTCTTAAAATATTACTCTCACCTTCTCGAAAAAGACCGCCGGGCCGGCCTGGAGGCCTGGACACGCGGAACCGGTGGAGGTGTATGATAATTGAATTCCGGCAGCTTTTCACGCCGCAGCGGTTTCCCCATAATCTTTTCCAATGTCCGCACCATGTCGCTGTCTTCCGGAGTGGTCAGCGTAAACGCGTCCCCCCTGTTCTCGGCACGCCCCGTCCGTCCTATCCGGTGAATGTAGGCATCCGATGTGTTGGGCATGTCAAAGTTGATGACATGAGAAACTTTCTCTACATCCAGACCCCGTGCCGCAATGTCAGTCGCTACCATGATCTGAAAGGTGCCGTCCTTGAAACCATTAATCGCAGCTTGCCGCTGATTTTGCGTTCGGTTGCTATGCAAACTTGTGACTTTGTATCCGATACTTTCAATCTTGCCCGCCAATCCCTGCGCGCGATATTTGGTCCGTGTAAAGATCAATACCGAACCGGTATTTGTACTTTTTAAAAGGGACAAAACCAGTTTGGTTTTTAAGTGATGAGGGACAGGATAAAGCGCGTGGGACACAGTATGTACCGGACAGTTCAGACTCAGAGTCGCATACTTGGGGTTCGTCAATGTCTGTGAAGCAAGATCCTTTATCTCGGACGGGAATGTGGCGGAAAAGAGCAGTGTCTGACGTTTTTCAGGCACATGTTTGAGAATTTTACGCACGTCCGGGAGAAATCCCATGTCGAACATACGGTCCGCTTCATCCAGAACAAGAAATGTCAGAGAGTTCAATCTCGCATGCCCATGCTGAATATGATCGAGAAGCCGTCCGGGACAAGCCACTAAAATTTCGACGCCTCTTCTCAAAGCGTTGAGTTGCGGTGCTGAAGATACCCCGCCGTACAGGGTCGCGCTTCGAATTCTCGTTCCTGCCGCCAGGGTCTGAATGGTCTGATGAATTTGTTCGGCCAGTTCCCGCGTCGGTGTAATGATAAGTACCTGTGTGCGGCCCCTCGGGCCGGCAATCAGTTTCTGAAGAATGGGGAGGACAAACGCCGCTGTCTTTCCCGTTCCCGTCTGTGCTGTACCGATCAGGTCATGTCCGGCAAGAACAAGCGGAATCGCCTTGGCCTGAATTGGCGTCGGATGAATATAACCTTCGCGGTTAATTGCCGACATCAGGCGTGAATCAAGATTAAATTGTTTAAAACTCATTTGTTTTCCTTCTTTGTTAATATCGAATATTTCTAATATTCGGCTTTTTTGTGAATGATTATTTAATTCATTTGTTACAAACAACGGCCATTTAACCACTAAAATGTA
>CAZTZL010000006.1:39209-67708 GCA_964617625.1 uncultured bacterium | reverse complement strand
TGTAGCCCTCGATACCCAGTACAGCGGCGCTCAACACTTTGGAAAACATGGCAGGCAACTATTCAATTTTATAAAAGACAGTTAATAATAGCTAAATTGAGATAAAGAATCAAGCAGATTTTTACGGATATTTCGAAAGGAATGATTTTACGGACGAATTTCTATTTATATTTTTTGTTGCAAAGTAAAAAACACCTTCTTGCTGCCGAATGTGTTCCTCACCTTTGGCAATCATTACAATCATTACAGCGAGGTAGAGAACACCTCGCTGAGCAGAAAAATACTGATGAAACTATTCTCTCGTCTCTAAATGAAGATATATAAAGATTATAATATTCACATTGCCAAGGTGTTCCTCTGCTTCGGCATATCTTCGGCGAGGTAAAAAGACTTCGTTGAGCAGAAAAAACAATCAATGTATTACCGGTAACGTTGCTCTAATTCTATTTATTAGTTTAGTTTTGAGATCTTCCGGATCTTTCCAAACAATATGATTATATTGTCGAGTATCAAAATGAAGATTTTTAACGTCTGTTTCTCTACATGTCCAAATCACTGGAATAGAAAGTCCTAAGGCAAAACCAGCTTCAAAATAGACACCTCCACGTTGCCCTGTAAAATCCGCTACCACAAAACCACTTCTTCTAATTTCAGATATTATTTTATCACAAATTTTTTCATTATGCTCTTGTAAATCAATTCTTATCGGTTGAAAACCAACTTCGATAAGTGCTGATTTAAATCCGTTTTCCCATGCCGAATCTAAATCAGTGCTAAACCACATTGCCACAAAAGCTTGTTTACTTTTTGGTTTTTGTGTTTTTATTTCACTAAGTCTCTTCCATCCATCTAAAGTAAGTTGTACTGAATTGGATTCGGTGGACACGAGAAAATTCAATTCATTAGCTTTTTTAACAAAAAAGAAAAAATCCGCTGCTGACTCTAAATATAATAAAGGGAAATTTGTGGCTGCTTCAATTTTAAAAGATTTATTAAGTTTGCCTGTTTTTCTAAGAATATGTTCAAGTAATAAATCAATTATATCAAAGGGATCGGTGGGTATATTTGTAGATTCAAGAAGCAGTTGAAGATTATTACTATTTAAATCGATTTTTTCACCTTTTTCGAACCGGTTTCTTATTATACCAGAAATTAAGTGTCGACTACCATATCCTTCGATATTAGAAGCAGCCAAAGTAAATGTGATTTTATAATTACCGCACCTCGAACAAAAAACATCGAAAACATCAACTCCGCCCGACTGCCTTCTAACTTCTGCTGTTCCTTTACATATTGGACAATTCTCTGGCATATGTTTCTCCCGTTAAATTTATCTTCGGCAAGGTTAAGACACCTATTCGATCTGAAAAAGTGTTGGCTATTGCTGATCTCACATCCGTTTCAAAATCTATTGCCTTTGATATCTCCCCATCAATTGTCCTTCCGCCAGGATATGACCCTCCATGGCTTCTACTAATTCCTTCTTTTCAACACCGGGCTCCAGATCAAGTTTCGTATTTAGAGCATATATTTTGAAATAGTATCGGTGTGTCCCTCCCGGAGGACAGGGCCCGCTGTAGCCGATTCTTCGGGAACCATTCCTTCCCTGTTTTGCACCATTCGAGAGTATTTCTTTGGTTGGCAGGTTCTCAGGCAACTCCTTTATTTCCGGGGGCAGATTAAAAAGCACCCAATGGACCCATGTCCCGACGGGCGCATCCGGGTCATCGCAGATCAGGGCAATGCTCACCGTATTTTCCGGAACAGAACTCCACGCCAAAGGAGGAGAAATATCCGGTCCGTCGCACGTGTACTTCGTAGGGATCATTCCTCCTTCATTAAAAGCCGTGCTTGTGATCTCGATATCCATCTTTTTCTCCTCTTCTTTTTGGGGAAGGGATTGTTTCTTGTTTTGACAAAAACAAAATATGGAAAAGGCCATTACAATACAACCCACCTTTTGAAACATGATCGAATCCCCCCTTTTTTAAAATTCATTTTTTTGTCATTGCGATGAGTCCCGATTATTCATTATATATTCTAATAAAATATCGGGACGACGTGGCAATCTCATATTTTACACTCAAAATTTATGAGATTGCTTCTCCCGACTTTCGTCGGGATCGCAAGGACATTTTAGAAACTTCGACGCAACCCTCGATAAAAAAACTCACTCAACTTCGGATACGGCCACCATATAATTCTTGCCGTACACCTTCGCACACTTGGGACAGGTCGTGTAGAAAAAATAAGTCTTCTTCACTTTCCGGCCTTTCGTGCTGACGAATACCTCCATTTCCTTTTCCATTTTAGGCGCATCCTTGTACGGCCCTTCGAATACCTTGGTGAGAAAGTCGCCCGTCATTTTCACCATTTCGTGTCCGGGAACATCCTTTGTTACAGAGAAATAGTGCTCTCCTGTCCACGCCGACGGATCGATGGACAAAACAAGAAATTCATCGGGATTCTGTGCATCCGCTTTCTGAATGTCCGCGAAAGTTTTTGGAAAAACCGATCCCATGTTTACAGGAATATGAAACAGGCTTTTCGTTTTGGCTCTGAGAAACAATTTATTTTCGAAACGGAGTTCCTGTCCGTCCCAACCCTCCGGCTTAAATTTGGGACAGCAATGGGTCGGATTATCGCTCATGTCATATTTTGGCAGTGTATTGGTTTCCATTGGAATACCTCCTGAATAATATGTTCCATAGCTGTAAAATCCTGTGGAATAAAGATTTCAGTCTTCCCCGACAGCTTCTATATCGGCAATATCTTTTTTGCGGCCCAAGGCCCTTTTATTGGATATGAAATCATCGCGTCCTATATAATGAACCGTCAAATCCCCGTACCTGCCTTTCACCCTGCCCGACCTCGCCTGCTCCCACGAAACTCCGGTAATCGAGGTAATAATGTCTATCCTGACCGGTGGAAATCCGAGCTGAACGATTTTACCCTCTTCCTCAAAATCCGCTGCTGTCAGACCAACAGATCCAAATCCAAACTCATGAAGGGCTTGCATGATCCTTCCTGCATTGACAGGGTCCGGTTTCACAAATATATCAAGGTCGCCTGTGTACCGGGGAGCGCCATGAAATCCCAGCGCGTATGCCCCCACAATGATGAAATCAACCTTGTGTTTGTTGAACAACCCGAGCAGATCTCTGAAGTCTTGCTGAACTTCCATGGTACTGCCTTCTTAAAAATTCAATGGCTGCGATTCGGTCTTGGGGTGTTTTGTTGAGCCAGTAGGCCAGATCTTCCTTGATGGATGAATCCCTTTTCAAATTGAACTTCTTGACAGTTTTTTCAATCATACTTATCCCCTATGTATTTTATGCGAATTACCAAGTCTGCTTTTCAATGCCTGGCAATCTGCAGAAACCTTCATAAAAGACATAGTCTCAAGTGCATGAATTATTAAAAAATTAAAAGAAATTATTGATTAAATCAAGAAATATTTAGGCCAATACATTGCCCGAAACTTCATTCGAGAGTACGGATCCGATTTTTACTCTGACAATTTGATTCTGCATTTGTTCGGTAAAAGGCACTTTCACGCGAAGATATTCCGAAGTTAATCCGGACATCCATCCGTTGAGATCGCGGCTTTCCAGCAGCACATCCGCTTCCCTGCCAATCCATTTTTTCATGAAAACCATTTTTTTCTTTCTACCCAGTTCTCTCAGCATCTTCGCTCTTTCGATACGTACCCGCGGTTCGACCTGGTTCTTCATCGAGAAGGCTGGCGTGCCTTTTCTCGGGGAGAATGGAAACACATGAAGATAGGTGAACGGCAGACTTTCGATAAAATCACAGGTGGTTTGGAAATCCGCATCGGTCTCACCGGGAAATCCGACCACAACATCGGTTCCCAGACCCACTTCTCCGATTACGGATAAAATCTGTTCAATTTTATCCTTATAGTCGTGTGTCGAATATAGCCGGTTCATGGCCGCAAGAATCGCATCGCATCCGCTTTGAAGCGGAATGTGGAAATGCCGGCAGATGCGTTCGGATTGTGAAACGGTTTTCAACAACTCCTTTGTAATATTTTCCGATTCCAGCGAACTGAGGCGGATCCGCTTCGGTTTCGGGATTTTCAACAGGGAACGCAGCAGATCGGAAAGAAGCAGAGGCGGCTTCAAATCCTTGCCGTACTCGCCGATATGCACGCCCGTCAGTACAATTTCCTGATATCCGTTTTGAGCCAGCATTTCGGCTTGATGGAGAATCGATTTTTGAGGAACGCTCCGGCTCGGCCCACGCGCGAACGGCACGATGCAGTAGGTGCACCGGCGGTTGCAGCCGTCCTGGATTTTAAGGAAGGCCCGGGTCTGGCCGGAATAATCCCCCTCGATTTGGCAATCTGCTTCCTCGTTCCCGGAAAAAGGAGAGACATGCGCATCTGGATGATTTAATTTTCCGGGGCCGGTAAAAAAATCAAAAAGATGGTGTTTTTCCCGGCTTCCAAGAATGTAATCCACACCGGGAATGCGGATCAGCTTTTCCGCCTGCGTCTGGGGATAGCACCCGGTCATGATAACTGTGGTTTTTGGATTGCATGTCAGTGCATGCCGGACGGCCTGCCGGCACTTCGCATCGCTCCGGTGCGTGACCGTACAGGTGTTGAGCACCGAGATGTCGGCGCCGTCCTCCCAGGCAATGACACGGTATCCCCGGTCTTTAAATTCCCGGACCATCACCGCGGTCTCGGCCTGGTTCAGTTTGCAGCCGATGGTTTTAAATGCAACAGAAAACATTCACCCTGATCAATTTATTAATATGCGCTCCACGCAGGGATTTCCCGATAAAAAGAATCGG
The DNA here is from genome assembly GCA_964617625.1 of uncultured bacterium. Lineage (GTDB taxonomy): Bacteria > Zhuqueibacterota > QNDG01 > QNDG01 > DSAB01 > CAZTZL01. Next base: position 62,887 of record CAZTZL010000006.1, on the reverse strand, counting down.
GATGAAAAATTCATCTGAATAGTCCGCTTGGAGTAGAAATAACATTTTCAAAGGATCAAGATTCTTCGAGGTTAAGTTTACGAATTTTTCAAGTTAAAAACAAAACAGGAGCCGAACCCGAAAGTCCGACTCCTGAAATCCTCTCTTCAAGTAAAACACTGTCATGCGTGCTCTTGCTGTTATGCGGAAGGCTCCTCTTTTTCCGAAGCTCCGGCGTTCTCTTCCTCCGGTTTATTTTCAACACCTTCGGTTTTATCTTTTTCTTCCGCTTCCGGTTCGGCAGTTGAATTCTCCGCATCCGGTTGAGCTTGAGCCTCATCTATTCCCTGGTCGGTTTCTTTTACTTCCTGAGCAGCCTCGGAGTCGGATTTTTCATCGTCGCTTTTCTTTTTCTTCTTCTCTTTTTTCGGTTTATCCGACGATCCTTCCGCTTCCTCCGGCTGGACACCAGCCATCTCACCCATAGTGGGCGCACTCTTCTGCTCTTTCATGTAGCTTTCAACTTCCGCCTTTTCGGCCTCTCCCTCGTCCTTTTTCCCGGTTTCTAACACTTTTTTACGGGAAAGAATAACCCGCTTGTTTTCCTTGTCGAATTCAATTACGAGGAGGTCGACTTCATCACCCTCTTTGTAATTTTCCGCGACTTTTGCCATAGAGGTTTCGACAAGCTGCGACATGGGCACAAATCCTTCCAGGCCAAGAGGAAGCTCAACGATGAACCCCTTCTCGATGAATCGGACAATTTTCCCGGTCGTTTCCGTATCCACCTTGTAGGCATTTTCAAATTCGGGCCAGGGATCATCGCTCAACTGTTTGTATCCCAAAGAAAGACGTCTTTCCTTTTTATTGACTTCAAGAACAACCACCTCGATCTCATCGCCTTTTTTAACAACTTCACTCGGATGCTTGATCTTTTTGGTCCAGGACAGATCAGAAATGTGAATGAGCCCGTCAATATTCTCCTCTAATTCAACAAAAACACCAAAATTGGTCATGTTTCTGACCACACCTTTCACCCGGGTATTCACCAGATACTTCTGCTCGATACCGTCCCAGGGATCGGGTGTCAACTGTTTCAATCCCAATGAGATACGCTTCCGTTCCTTGTCAATCGTGAGGACCTTGACTTCGACTGTATCGCCCACACTGACGATCTTGGACGGATGGATCGGATGTCTGGTCCAGGACATTTCGGAAACATGAATCAATCCTTCCACACCTTTTTCCAGTTCGACAAAAGCGCCGTAATCCGCAATCGAGACGACCCGTCCCTGAATAACGGAACCTTCCGTATATTTTCCTTCAACATCTTTCCAGGGGTGATCCTGAAGCTGTTTCATTCCGAGCGAAATACGGTCTTTGGCATCATTGAAATCCAGAATGACCACTTCAATTTTCTGATCCAGTTCCAGTATTTCGGACGGATGATTGACCCTTCCCCACGAAAGATCATTGATGTGAAGCAGTCCGTCCACACCTCCCAGATCGACAAACACGCCGAAATCCGTGATATTCTTCACGGTTCCTTCACGCACCTGTCCCTTTTCCAGCTGAGTCAGCACTTCTTTTCTCTGTTCCTGCATACTCTCTTCCAAGAGGGCCCGCCGGGAAACAACAATATTTTTGCGAAGTTTGTTGACTTTGACGATTTTAAAAGTAAAGGTTTTTCCGATCAGCGCATCAAAATCCCGAATGGGTTTCACATCAATCTGCGAACCGGGCAGAAACGCATCCACGCCCATGAGATCGACAACGATCCCACCTTTGATCCGGCGGACACATCGGCCTTCGATGGTCTCGCCGCGGTCATGATAATCGAGCACTTTATCCCAGATGCGTACAAAATTTGCTTTCTTCTTGGATAGAATGAGCTGCCCGTCCGTATCTTCAATCGTATCTAAAAAAACCTCTACATTGTCACCTATCTTGACTTCAGAAGGATTCTCAAACTCCTCAAGAGGAACCACCCCTTCCGATTTAAACCCAATATCCACCAAAACATCTTTATCCGTAATGGCGAGTATTCTTCCATCCACGACTTGCCCTTCACTGATATCACGCAAAGTACGGTCATAAAGATCGACAAATTTCTGATATTCCTCATCAGAGTATTTGCCGGGTTCTTCCTCCGTACCAACTTGAGACGTTTCTTTCATTTCTGATGGTTTTGTGTCTTCATCCTGAATGGATTCTTGATCGGTTGTTTGATTCAGCTCTCCCTCCTTTTCTACGTTTTTCGGTTCGTTTTTTTCCGGATCCAACATAAAAATCGTCCTCCTTTTTTATTTATTAACCCTTTCGGGTTTTTATCAAAATGATGATTGTTGAGAAAACTTTTCATTTCTTCCAACTGCCACCGCGGTGTTGAGGCTCCTCCCGTGATGCCGATTTGTTCACCATCTTTAAACCACTTATGATCAATCTCATCGGGACTTTCCACTTTATAGGAGCGCGGATTGACATTGAGCGAAGTTTGATAAAGAAGACGGCAGTTCGAAGATTTTTTCCCTCCGATAAGTATAACGACATCTTTTGTTTTGCCAAAAGTTTGAATATCCTTCTGCCGGGTTTTCAGGAATCGGCAGGTCGTGTCGATAATTTTCAACCTGGACAACCGTTTGGATAATAATCGCCCCACATCGTAAAAAAACTGGCCATCGATCGTTGTTTGGGCCAAAAGTAAAGTGCGTTCATCAAGATCAATGGTGGACGCTTCATTAATATCTGAAATCACCACGCCCGATCCTTTTGCGCGGGCCAGTAAACCGATCACTTCCGGATGGTCTTTATGTCCTACGATGGCAATGCTCCATCCTTCACGGATATGCTGGTCGATCAGTTCCTGTGAATGGCGCACAATAGAACAAGTGGTATCAAGCACATCAAACCCCACATCCTGGATACGCTTCAAAACATCTTCCGGTTCTCCGTGCGCGCGTATCAAAAACCGGCCGTTTATGTATTTATCCCTTTTTCTGGGATCATCAAGCACATTCAGATCGATTTGCTGAAGACCCATCTCGCAAAGCCGGTCTATCTCACGCTGGTTGTGAATCATTGAACCGACGAGATAAAGTTTTTCTTCCCTGCGAAGGACTTCTTCCACCATTTCAATGGCGTGTTGAACACCCGGACAAGGTCTGGCTTTGGATTCGATTGTTGAAATCATTCTATACTGAATTCCTGTTTCAAATGATTATCAGCTCTTCTTTAAATATACCTGCTTTCCCTTGATCTGGTCAATAATCCGATTGACCTGATCATCAATTTCCATATTCGTTGTATCGATCTGGACAGCATCCTCAGCTTGCATTAAAGGGCTGTTCGAGCGCGTGCTGTCTCTTTCATCACGTCTCTGGATTTCACTTTTTATTTCTTCAAGAGAAATTTCAATACCCTGTTTCTCCAAATCTTTTTTTCGCCGTTTTGCCCTCTCTTCGGCAGAAGCAATCATGTAAAACTTTAAATCCGCATTCGGAAAAACCACAGTTCCCATGTCCCGCCCCTCTGCGATGACATGACCTGAAGCGCCGATTTCCTGCTGCTTCCGGACCAGAATTTCCCGGACCTTTGCCACTTCACAAACCGGTCCGACCGCCCGGTCCACTTCGGGAGTGCGTATCTCCGAAGTCACATCCTCATTATCTACACTGATTTTCAATCCTTCTTTTCCGTGTATTAATTTTATTTTCATTTTTTCTGCGTTTTCGGCAATCGCTTTGGAATCATCCAACGGAATTCCATTCTTAAGAACTTTGACAGTTACGGCCCGGTACATGGCGCCCGTATCGAGATAAAACCATCCCAATTTTTCGGCGACCTTTCTTGCCGTCGTGCTTTTGCCCGATGCCGCTGGCCCGTCAATCACAACTACCATGAATTTCCATTTTTATCCAATGCCTTTTATATTAAAAATTGCCTTCATACTTTGAGATCGAATACAATTCAATTTTTAATCCGGTCTCCCGTCTCCATATTCCCTGTTCCCCTTGCATTCAACCCAATCCTGTCAATTTATACAATTGTTGAACTTCGACAGATGTCAGCTCCCGCCATTCGCCCGGTTTCAATCTTCTGGATATCAGTCCCGCAAAGTTGATCCGTTCGAGAGAGATCACGCGATGTCCGACGGCCTGACACATCCGCTTGATCTGCCTTTTTTTCCCCTCGTGAATCCGGATTTCCAGTCTGGATCGGTTTCGTTCTTTTTTGAGAATTCGAGCCTCACCGGAAACAACCACACCCGGATTGATGGAAACACCCTTCTTCAGCTTCTGGCAGATCTTCTCCTCGACCGAACCTTGAACCCAGGCTTTATACACCTTTTCGATTTCATATTTCGGGTGGGTCAGCCGATAGGCCAGATCACCGTCGTTGGTCAACAGAAGAACGCCTTCCGTGTCCCAGTCCAGCCGGCCCACGGGGAAAAGTCGTTCCGGCAGAGGAATCAGATCGACGACTGTTTTCCGGCTCCGGTCATCCCGGACCGTTGTGAGCACATCTTTGGGTTTATTTAAAAGAACATAACGAAAATGATCCGGCTGTTTGACCGGCTTCCCGTCCAAAAAAACAGATTCGGTATCCGGATCGATCCGAAACCCCGGTTCCGAAATAATTTCCTGACCGACCCGGACTTTTTTCTGAGATATCAGTTCGGCCGCCTTGCGTCGGGATGCCACTCCGCAAAGCGCAAGATATCTATTCAGCTGGACTTTCCGGGAGATTCCCCTCCTCCTTCAGAATCTCTTCCATTTCCCTCGGCCTGGGAAGATCGGAAATATCGTTCACACCGAAATACCGTAAAAATTCGTTCGTCGTTTTATAGATCAAGGGCCTTCCCGGCCCATCGGACCGGCCTGAAATGGAAATCAGTCTTCTTTCTAACAGCGTTTTAATGACACCGTCGCAATTGACACCGCGGATCGCCGAAACCTCGGTTTTGGAAACCGGTTGTTTAAAAACAATCACGGAAAGTGTTTCGAGTGCAGCCTGCGATAATCTGGATTTTCTTCTTCCCTGAAAGAGCTTTTGAATCCAGGGAGAGAACGAATCCCTGCTGACAAGCTGGTAGCCGCCGGCGATTTTGACAATATGAAACGCTCTGTTTGTCTGTGTATATTCCAGATTCAGATTCTGAATGATCTTTTCGACTTGAGAAGGCGTGGCCTCTTCCACCAGAGAATTAATCTGTTTAACAGAAATAGGTTCATCAGAAGCAAAAATGATTGCTTCTATAACCTGTTTCAGAAAATCGGCATCTACCCTCCCCAAAGTCGGTTTATCTCCTGCATATATAGATTTCACCAAACAGTGACGCTTGCTGTATCACTATTTTATGTGTTCGAATCAGTTCCAGGATGGCGACAAATGTGACCACAATTGTGACACGTTCCTGATATTTTTTCATGAGATCGCTGAAAATCAGCCGCTCATTCTCCTCCAAAAGTTTGAGAACATTCGTAATCTGATCTTCAATCGTCACTCCGATTCCCCCCACCTGGTGCAGGGATTCTTTCGGTATATTCTCCAAAACGGATTTGAATGCCGTCAGAAGATCGAAAATCGAAATGTCTTTTAATACTTCTTCTTCTGTATCTTCTTCCTCATATTTTTTGGCCCATTTAAAATAAACCCGTGGAAAAATCCGCCTTTGCTTCTCTTCGATTTCGATAAAGGATTCAGCCACTTCCTTGAAACGCTTGTACTCCAAAAGCTGCCTGACCAGTTCGGCCCTGGGATCCTCTTCCTCCGCGTCTTCTTCGACAGCTTCTTTCGGTAAAAGCATCTTGGCTTTGATGCGGATCAATGTGGCTGCCATGAGAATGAATTCTCCGGCAATTTCAAGATCCAGTTCCTGCATCAGTTCGATATATTCCATATACTGCCGGGTAATGGCTGCAATAGGAATATCATAGATATTGATCTCTTCCTTTTTTATGAGAAAAAGAAGAAGATCCAGCGGGCCTTCAAAATTAGGAAGCTGGACACGGTATCCCTCTTTTACTTCAAGATCTTCTGTCTGAACAGTTACCCCAATGACATGGCCTCTCTGACTTCATTCATCGTTGCACAAGCCACTTTTCTGGCTTTTTCGTCCCCTTCGGCAATAATTTTCTTGATCTCATCCTGATGCGATTCATAATAGGCGCGTTTTTCCCTGAGCGGTTTCAACCAATCGGCCAGTGTTTGCGCAAATTCTTTTTTGTGGGCGACACATCCCAGTCTGCCCCCCTGACAGTCTTTTCTAACCTGTTTAATGTTTTCAGGCGCAAACTTTTCCTGATAGGCGAAAACCACGCATCCATCCGGATTGCCGGGATCGTCTTTCCGTATTTTCTTCGGGTCCGTGTACGCCTTCATCATTTTTCTCATAATCTCTTCTGGGGCATCCGAAAGATAGATCGCATTATCCAGGGATTTGCTCATCTTCCGCCCTTCCAGACCGGGCAGCCGGGCAAATTTGGTGAGCAATGTTTTCGGCTCCGGAAAAACCTCTCCGTAGAGAGCATTAAATCGCCGGGCGATTTCCCGCGTAATTTCCACATGCGGAGCCTGATCTTCCCCTACAGGTACGGCATCGGCTTTATAGACCAGAATATCCGCCGCCTGAAGAATGGGATAACCGAGAAGGCCATAGGACATATTTGTTTCAATCCCCAGATCTTTGGCCTGCTCCTTAATCGTCGGATTACGCTGCAACCGGGGAATTGTTACCATCATCGAAAAGAGCAAATGGAGTTCGGCATGCTCTTTCACATGAGATTGAATAAAAAGGGGACTCTTTTCAGGATCGAGCCCGGCACTGATCCAGTCGATCACCACTTCGATGCTGTTCTTTCTGATCTCCGCAGTATGTTCCAGATCGGTAGTCAGCATGTGCCAGTCGGCCACCATGTGGTAGCTTTCGTATTCGTTTTGCAGACGGATCCAGTTTTCCAGGGCACCCACATAATTTCCCAGATGCAGTTTTCCGGTCGGCCGCATGCCGCTCAAAATTCGTTTCTTCATACAGATTCCATCCTCAGTGTTTCCTCATGTCATAAAGAGATAGGGCTTCCATCGGTCATCGGGAATTCCAACAAACCGCTGAATAAAAAATAGATATCCGGGTTTCCTCGGTATCCGGAGCAACTTCATATTTGCTTCTCTTGGCGTCCTGTTCTTTTTCTTTGTGTTGCATCTGACACATGCGCAAACCAGATTCTCCCATGAATCTCCGCCGCCTCTGTCCCGTGGAATAACATGATCCACGGTGACAGATCCGTCCACTTTGCCGCAGTACTGGCATTGATGGCCGTCGCGTTTGATAATATTCTTCCGGTTCAGCTGAATCCGTTTCCTGGGGACATGAATCAGACGGCTAAGCCGCACGATGCTTGGAAGCGGCATGGCAGCACTCATCGAATGGATCATTTCATGATTCCGCTCAACCATTTCCGCCTTATCGAGATAGAGCAGTACGATTGCACGTCGCGCACTGCAGACACTCATCGGCTCGTAATTCTGATTCAGCACCAGAACTCGGTTATCCAGCATACAAAAATCCACAAAAGGATTTAAAAAAGAACCCGCCACCCTTCAATTGACGGGAAATCCTTTAAAATAAAAAAATTAGTTTAAAAATTTACAAAAAAAAGCAGGTATAATCAAGGCATTTTTACCAAACTGGAACATTCTGAGGCTTAATATAAAAAAAAGCCCAAAATAAAGTCCGGAAAACATAAAAGATCCCGCCTTCATATGACAGGCGGGACCTTCAGGAGGAGAAAAGTGATTATGGGTGAGTACATTAATGATGAATATCCAAATTAACCAATATTTAAAAATTGTATCCGAATACCAGAAAATTGGCTTCCGCATCCGGATTGATGATATATGCAACAGACATCGCCCCCCTGGAAACAAACAGCCCGACATTGACCACATTAAAATCGTCTTCAACAACGTACATACCGTTTCCGGCACCGACCATCAGACTGGCGCTGACACCTTCTTTTTCATAAAAGCCGTAATTGATCTCAGCATAGGCGGAATGATCCTCGTCACCGGAAAAGAAATAACCGGCAAGCAGTCCGACTGGACCCAGAGAATAGGAAACGCTGCCCTCCAGGAAATGGATTGCATCTGCACTGGTGTAATTGAAAACATTGCCGGCTTCGGGGAAATAATAATCCGTCACTGTCAGGCCGAGATTACCAATGGAATACGTCATGTAAAGATCATTCTCATTCGCCCCCAAAGAGGTCAGGTCCGATGTAATCGGATACGATGCCCATGCCCCTATTTCAAGACCGCTGATAGTATAGTTGAGTGAAGGCTGCACGCTGACTGAATTCCCAAAATCCGTACCGCGCCAGACATAACGGCTGTAAACATCCGCACCTAGTCCGAAACCGGCATATGAGGCTGCTGAAACCAAAAGTATCAAACCTAAAGTCATAATTGCCATTTTCTTTTTCATGGTTTATCTCCTTATTCAAATTCATATATTTTTATACAGATTTTGTTTGTTAAATTTTTATTTCCCGGCTCCAGTCTCCGGTTTCCTGTTTCCAGTTTTCCTGTTTATTACTGTGTGGTGAAAATCTGAAACCCGCTGTAGGCTTCCATGCCATGCTCACCAATATCGAGGCCACGGAGTTCCTCTTCCTCGGAAACGCGGAGTCCGATCGTCTTTTTAATCACGGAGAATAGAATCATACCAAGTCCGAAGGCCCAGGCAAAAGCAGTGATAACACCAAGGGCCTGTACCCCAAGCAGTTTGATACCGCCGCCGGAAAAGAGGCCGCCATCCGTTGCGAACAAACCAACCGCGAGTGTCCCCCAGGCACCATTTACTGCATGAACACTCACCGCACCAACAGGATCGTCAACCTTCAAAACATTGTCGATAAAAAATACACTCAGTACCACAAGAATTCCGGCAATTAGTCCGATAAAGATCGAATTAACCGGAGAGATAGAAGCGCAACCAGCCGTAATGGCAACCAAACCGGCAAGCGCACCATTAAGCATCATTGAACCATCCGGTTTCTTGCTGATGATCCAGGAAGTAAACATAGCCGAAATCGCACCGGCCGCGGCCGAGAGATTGGTCGTTACCGCAATACGTCCGATATCGCCATCGCCAAATGTCGTGGAACCCGGATTAAATCCGAACCAGCCAAACCAGAGTATAAAGACACCCAATGCCGCAAGTGCAATGTTATGACCGGGAATGGCCCGCGCCTTTTTGTCCGGACTATATTTTCCGATACGCGGACCGAGTACGACGGCTCCGGCCAGAGCCAGCCAGCCGCCTATTGAATGCACAACTGTGGATCCGGCAAAATCGGTGAAACCCAAATTCTCCAGCCAACCGCTTCCCTCAAGCAGGGAACCCCACGCCCATGATCCGAAAATCGGATAGATAAAAACGCTGATAAAAACACTATAAATCAGATAACCGGAAAACTTGGTCCGTTCGGCCATAGCACCCGAAACAATCGTTGCAGCTGTTGCGGCAAAAACTGTCTGGAAAATCAGGAAAGTCCAGTTCCAGTCCTTACCTGCTACATCACTGCCGGCAAGAGCAAATTGAGTCGTTCCAAAGAATCCATTTGTCACGCCAAACATCAGACCGAATCCGAGTAAAAAGAAAACAACTGAACCGATTGAAAAATCCATGAGATTTTTCATCATGATGTTTACAGTATTCTTGGCACGAGTAAATCCACTCTCTACCAAAGCGAATCCAGCCTGCATAAAAAAGACCAGAAAAGCAGCCACACAAGTCCAGACAATATTAATATTGTCCTGAAGAGTTTCCAGAGCCGAAATGTTTATAGCTGTGTCTGTTCCTTCCTGTGCCAAAATCGGACTAGCGATAAATAAAATGGCCATAGTCAATAAAAGATACAATTTTTTTCTGTCGAAACGCATGAGTCACCTCCAATCGTGTTATGTTTAAGTTAACCAATCGCTTCATGGCCTGTTTCTTCTGTACGAATTCGAATACATTCCTCAAGAGACTGAATAAAAATCTTGCCATCCCCGATTTTCCCCGTTTGGGCTCCTTCAATAATCCCTTCAACAGTCGGCTTGACAAAATCATTATTCACCGCAATTTCAAGACGGATTTTTTTAAGAAGATTGACTTCTATATCCGCACCGCGATAAGTTTCGTGATACCCTTTCTGTTGGCCGCAGCCCAGTGCATTGGTCACAGAAATTTTGTATACCTCCCTCGCATAAAGAGCTTGCTTAACCGCATTCAACCGTTCCGGCTGAATATAAGCGATAATTAACTTCATAATACAACTCCTTTCTTTTATATAAGCGATAACACAATTACCGACAAAAAACTTTATCCATTTTTATGAATTCACGGCAAGCAAATGCAGTGCCACAATTAAAATCAAATTTATAAGACATTATTTTACTGTAACTTGAGAATAGTTCTCAATGTGGATATGGCAAACATCATACTACAATATTGTAGTGTTAGGAACGTATCCCAACAAGTATGTATCAATACAATGATTGCAGTCTTTTCTATAAGTGAAGTTAAAATTGTGAAATCGCAGATAGGTTTGTATACTTTTTAAGTTATGTACCGAAATACTCTCCTTCTTTGCCTCCAAAGAAAAACCCCGCCTTTAACAGCGGGGTATCAATTATTATTGATCGTCTTAAAAGGCGAGAAATAAAGATCTCATTCCACTAAGACAAAAAAAATTCAACGACTTCAATTATTATCTAACATAAGCATTCATCAATCTTTTCTTTAATTTTAAAATAGCGTTCAGTTTTTCACATAAACAACAATCATTTATCGTATCGCAAATTCCAAAATAAAATCACCACAACCAACAATTAACCAATCGCAACAGAACCCTTTTCCCCGGTTCGAATACGATGACATTCTTCAAGCGGCAAAACGAAAATCTTCCCATCCCCAGTCTCGCCCGTCCTGGCACCTTTCACAATCGCCTGTATGGTGGGACTGACAAAGTTGTCGTTGACGGCGATCTCAAGGCGTATTTTTCGTAACAAATTACCTGTTTCTTTAGCACCGCGGTATATCTCGGCTACACCTTTTTGCCGGCCGTGCCCCAACACTTCACTTACAGTAAGTAAATTCACTTCTGCCTTGTACAACTCTTCTTTCACTTCTTCCAATTTATGCGGTTGGATAATGGCAATGATAAGTTTCATAATTCCTCCTATTCTAACATAGTATATGCTCGTTCATGATGCTGGCTTAAGTCCAACCCGATGATTTCGTCTTCTTCTTTCACGCGCATCCCGAAAAATATATCCACAAACTTATAAATAATGAACGTGACGATAAATGTATAGATAACCGCAACAGCTACTCCGATAAGCTGAATAAGAAACTGTTTCGCATTGCCGAAAAAAAGTCCGTTTGCACCGGAAGCGTTGACTGCCTGAGACGCGAACAATCCCACAGCAAGCGTACCAAAGACACCGCCAATCCCGTGAACACCGAATACATCCAGAGAATCATCATAGCCAAACCTCGGCTTCATTACCGCGACCGCAATAAAACATAAGATACTACCGGACATTCCAATAATCAACGCCGAGCCAGGAGTAACGAACCCGGACGCTGGAGTAATCGTTGCTAATCCGGCAACAATGCCTGTAGCAATACCGAACACTGTGGGTTTACCGTTACGGAGCCACTCGAGAATAGCCCACGTAAAACCCGCAGACGCGGCAGCAGCGTTGGTTACGACGAAAGTGCTTACGGCAAGACCATTTGCCGCTAACGCACTCCCGGCATTAAAGCCTAACCAGCCAAACCAAAGCAACCCTGTACCCAGCACTACAAAAGGAAGGTTATGTGGAGCAGGCGTATGTTTAAGATTTTTACGTTTCCCAATTACCAGCGCTGCAAGAAGAGCAGCGAAACCAGCGCTTGCATGCACGACGATACCGCCGGCAAAGTCGAGTACACCCAACTCTCTGAGCCATCCTCCTACGCCCCATACCCAGTGGCATAACGGATCGTAGACAAATGTCGCCCATAAAAGTATAAATATAAGATAAGCTGAAAACTTCATTCGTTCGGCAAAGGCACCGATAATCAACGCCGGCGTTATGACCGCAAACATCGCCTGAAATATCATGAACGCTTGGTGTGGAATGGTAGCACCATAGTCGGAATATGGCGTAAGCCCTACGCCGTTCAAGGCAAACCATCTTAAACCGCCCCAAAAACCGTTGCCGGGCGTAAAACAAAGGCTGTACCCAAACAATATCCAGTGGATAAGCAATACGCAAAGAGCGACGAAGCACTGCATCAGAATACTAAGAATATTCTTTTTCCTTACTATGCCGCCGTAGAAAAAAGCCAAGGCCGGTGTCATTAGTAATACCAATGCCGATGATATTAGGACCCATGTGGTATCGCCTGCATTAATCATTTTTCTCCTCCTTATTTTTTGGAAATCCAGTAATACAAGTTAGCGATAAAAACCTCTATACAGAGCATGACCCTGCCAAAACTATCAAGAAACTTCCAAGCCAAAATTCTTCATGCCGAACACAGACAAGGAATGACCAATTCCCTTTTGGCAGGCAGAACGGCATGACAAATGACCTCTCCCACTATAAACAACAAGGTCAAATTGTCAATATTATAATATGACCCCAAAGGGTGAAAAATTAAATTCTCCTTCCGACAAGGCGGGCTAAAAACATTGATGAACAATCTTCGACATAGTTAATCCCTTGCCCGAGTAAAGGGTTCAGGCTAAAAATCAAATTTAGTTTTACGATAGCTATGCTATGAGCAAACGCAATGCCATAATCTTTTCTAAGTCGTTATACATCTAATATTTATTTACTTATGATCACATCTGAATCTATTTTTGACTTTGCGTATCGGACAATATTGTCGTAAATATATCATATTGTAACAAGAATGTATATATTTTCAGCAAAGGGCATACTTTTAAAGATTTTAATCAATGCAACAAAACCGATTTTAGTTGAGCGAACACGAAATAGCGCCATTCAGATATTCAAACTTTTTTGGAATGAAAAATTGAAACGCATGGTTTGGTCTGCAGTAAATCACAGTCAATCAATTTAGACAATAATGTTATTTGATAGAAAAAATACAACAAAAATGTAATTGCATGGCATTTCAAGACCTTTGTTCCTTAAATATTTTTCAAAATCTTTATTTGCAATGAGTTAAAAATTTGATATATTAAATATCGAACACGAAGACAATAAGGAATTCGAACCGTTAATATTTGGAAAGGGACACATCATGAATCGTGCATATTCTGCGATGGATGAATGTGGATTTCATTGTTATCATAGTCGATGGTTTAATCGTTTTTTGATTTTTATTTTTATAATGATAACAATAAATACCAATATCATTGCAGGTACGAATATATCCGGCCGGATCACAGGAAAAGTCATCGATATAAAAACCGGAGAAGGACTTCAGGGTGTGAATATTATGATTCAAGGAACGATATTAGGCACAACTTCAGACCCGGATGGCCGATTCGAACTGAATAACATACCTGTCGGCCGATACAATCTTCAGTTTACAATGATGGGATATCAGAGTGTTAACAAAGAAAATGTACAAGTCGCCATCAATGAGACTACCAGCCTTTCAATCGAACTCAGTGAAAAAGCCATTTTAGCACCCGAGGTTGTAGTCACTGCGAGCAAACGGACTCAAAAAATCGATGACAGCCCGGCCAGCATCTCGGTAATCACGGCAAGAGATCTTGAGCAAAAAAATCAGATTTATCTTGATCAATTGCTTGAATATGCGCCCGGCGTCAATTTTATGGGAAATCAAATCAACATACGGGGATCATCTGGTTACAGCTATGGAGTGGGAAGCCGTGTTCTCTTCCTAGTGGACGGAATCCCGGTTATGGCAGGCGATACGGGCCGAATTATATGGGATTTGATTCCTGCGACTCAAATTGAACGGGTTGAAATTGTGAAGAGTGCCGGTTCTGCGCTTTACGGCTCGACCGCTCTGGGAGGCGTAATCAACGTCATTACCAAAGAGCCCGCTTTAAAACCGGAGACCAACATTCGGCTCTCCTCGGGGATTTACGATGATCCCGCGTGGCCGGAATGGAAATGGACTAACGATCTGCTTTACTTTTCGGATATGGATGTGGACTACTCCAGAAAAATCGGCAAAATTGGAATGTTTCTCTCTGCGGGGCGCCATCAGTCCACGGGATACCGGCAGAATGCAGAATATTTGAATTACAATGCCACGGGGAAATTTAAAATTTCTTTGACTCCGCAATCCAATATAACCGTTCTAAGCAACTGGGAAAGCGGGGAAAACGAAATCAGCCTGATGTGGCGAAATCCCTTTCAGGCACTCGAAGTTGAGGAGCCTTCCATCGGAGACAAAATGAAATCCAATAAATTCGGTCTGAATATTCTCCATCAATGGGCAGTCAACCAAAGGTTTGGATTGAAATCCCGAGTTTCCTATTTTCGTAATCATTTTAAAAATTTTATGCATGATAATAAAGACTACTCAACAGCGCAAAGATTAGGAATGGAATTCCAGGGATATTATATTCTCTCAAAATCCCAGTCACTTACTTTTGGAACGGAAGAAACGATAGATCATATAGCTTCGGATCCGCTTGGAACACACGATATCCTTAATTTATCCTTATATGCACAGGACGAAATTCACCTTATCCCTACCATTATGTTGACACTTGGGGCACGGCTTGACCGTACGAGCACAGATACAAATCTGGATAACAGAGAATTCAGCCCCAAATTGGGGTTCGTATGGCATATCTCTGAATTTACGGCGTTGAGATATTCCTCAGGAAAGGGATTTCGCGCACCGAGCATATCCGAACGATTTCCGGATGTCTATGCGTCCGGTCTGAAAATCATTCCCAATCTCGATCTGAAACCCGAAACGGCATGGTCCCACGAAATTGGAATCAGTACGCCGTTGAGTTCTTTTCTTTTGTTTGACATTGCCGTTTTCAGAAACGAGTACTGGGATTTAATCGAACCCGTTCCTGATTTATCCAATACCATTCAGTTTGTGAATTTAACCCGCGCAAGAATCAGCGGAGTGGAGACCAACATTCGGTTCTCATTGTACAAACGGCATATCGACGGACTGATCGGATACACCTACCTGAATCCGAAAGATGTAGAACTGAATGAAACACTCGGATACCGATCCAGACATATGGCGAACGGTTCGATTACAGGGCACTATCGAAATATGGAACTGGGATTTGATTACAAGTATTGCGAGAAATTGGAAGTCGTTAAAGTTTACCCGGATGATCCGCGCGTTTCTCAAAAAGTTCTGGATGGTCGATTTTCGATTCAATTTGGCAAATGGAACTTTTCCGTGAATGCCAATAATATTTTAAATCACATGCACACGCAAATCGAGCGGACAATTATGCCCATTCGAAATTACACGGCCACCATCAAACTGCAGTTGTAGTCTCCTTTAGATTGGTATTCCTGATTAATTCAAGGACCATAAATTTAGGTACTATAAAAATGACCACTATGGTTTCAAGAAAGAAACAGTTAAAAGGATAATTCATTAAAATGATTGGGAACCCACAAGAAAACATGAACAATAAAATACCAAGAACAAGCATCATTGCATTTTGTGTGGCTCTGATTTTATCTTCAACCATCGGCTTTTCTCAAACCGGACAACCCATGATCATGCCGAACGGCGTGTCGGTTCCCAGTAGTTTTCCGCATGTTAATATTACCATCAATGACAATCCGGATACGAGCCTCATTTTCATCAGCACCAGCTGGGGCAGCTTTCCGCAATACAGTATGATTCTGGACAATTCAGGAAATCCCATCTGGTACATATGCACTGAAGGCGAAGAAAGACGGGATTTAAAAGTTCAGCCCAATGGCTGGTTAACCATGCTGATCCGGGATGGCTACGGCGGCAGCGGATGGGGATACATCGCCCTTGATGAGCATTATGAATACGTTCGTACATTTCGGGCTAAAAATGATTATATAACTGACCACCACGAACTGCAGGTGCTGCCTGATGGTGGCTATCTGCTGTTTGGCCTCCGGGGTCTTGAAGTGAATATGAATGACTATATTCCCGGAGACAACCGCATCGTTAATGTTCTTGAAAACGCCATTCAGGAATTTGATGCCGATGATCATCTGCTTAGAACCTATCTGGCCTTTGATTATTTTGATCTGGCCGATCTCTGGCCGGAACAGTTACAGAATTCAGAACAAATTGATTTTCCCCACATGAATTCGATTGACATCGACTACGACGGGAATATCATTCTGTCGAGCCGCTACATTAACGAGATCACCAAAATAAACCGGTATACGAAAGAAATCATCTGGAGACTCGGGGGAGCGCACAGTGATTTTGTATTTAAAAATGATGAACTCAATGGTTTTTATGGCCAGCATTGCGCCCGTGTCGTGGGGAACAACCGGTACCTGTTGTTTGACAATGGGGACTTCCATAATCCTCCGGTATCGCGCGCCGTGGAATATGAACTGAACCTAAACGACAGCACCGCCACACTCATCTGGGAATTCCGTGATAAACCGGATCGATACTCGCACTACATGGGAAATGTCCAGCGCCTTCCCAATAGAAACACATTGATCAATTGGTCTCTTGAAGATTATCCGAAACTCACAGAAGTACGGCCGGACTGCACCAAGGCGTTTGAAATGAATTATATGGACCGACACCAATGCTACCGCGTGCACAGGTGTCTGTGGAACGGCATGGCCGAAAAGCCCTATTTAATTATAGAACCCCACTTTGATGCTTTGGTTTTACTATTTAACAAATTCGGCGATCCGAATGTGGACTCTTACAGAATCTATGCCGGAACCACTCCAAATCCAACCACACTTTACGATACTTCGGAGGTCACTCTCAAGAAAATTACGGGTCTTGAAGATGGTACATACTGGTTCCGGATAACGGCTGTCAGTCACAGCGGTCAGGAAAGCGGATATTCCAATGAAGAATCGGTTTATTTCAATTTCTTGAATCCGACAGGGAATTTGATAAACAACGGAGATTTTTCAGATGGCAAGGAAGGTTGGACCTGGATGGTCCATGCTGGGCAGGCAGAATGGACCACAGAAGATGGAGAAGCACACATTGATATCATCGATGGCAGCAACGTTGACTGGCATATTCAACTCTTTCAAAATTCGATTCCATTAATTCATGGTGAAAAATATCTTTTTGAATTTGATGCACGTGCAGATACACCCCGACTGATCGTAGCAGCCCTGTATCAGGATACAGAACCCTGGACCGGTTACAGCAACACAAGCTATTCCGGACTCAAACCTGAAATGACCCATTTCTCATACGAATTTAAAATGGAAGCCCCCACTGATTTTAATGCCCGTGTTGATTTTGAGATGGGCAACTCGGACATTGATGTGTACATTGACAACGTCTCAATTAGAAATATAACCGGAACCGATGTCAGTGAAAAACCGGTTTCCATCCCAGATCATTATGAACTAACAGGGAATTATCCGAATCCGTTCAATCCCGTTACAACGATTTGTTACACAGTACCGGAGCCAGGTCTGATAAAAATCGTTCTCGACAATGTAAGAGGAGAAGAAGTAAAAGAACTGGTAAATCATCCACATTCTCCGGGTGATTTTCAGATTACTTTCAATGCATCGGATTTGAGTTCGGGCCTCTATTTTTATAAAATGGATGCGTATACATTAAAGGGGAATCTTGCATTTCAATCGACGCACAAGATGATGCTCATAAAATGAAAGGAATTACAATGAAAAAGTTAATTCATATTTCATTAAAAATAAATCGCTTGGAAGACAAGATAATCTTTGGAGCGATCATTTTTATCCTTTTATTCTTTTTGCATGAAACTGGTCGATCTCAAACCGGACAACCCATGATCATGTCAAACGGTGTATCCGTACCGAGCGATTTTCCACATATCGAAATCACAACCAATGACAACCCCGATACGGGATACATTTTTATCGACAATCGGGGAGGTGACTGGGGCCGGGGAAAACCTTATGATATCATATTCGATAATACCGGATCTCCGATCTGGTATGTGCGCGCTTTCGGAGAATGGCGTGATTTTAAAGTGCAGTCCAACGGCTGTCTGTCCATGATGAACCGGGAAGGTTACGGTGGAGGAAACTGGGAATTTAACATACTTGACGAAAACTATAATATCATCAAAACCGTACAGGCTGTAAATGAGTACAGTACAGATGAACATGAGCTTCGTGTATTGGAAAACGGCAGCTATCTGCTCATTGGACGACGGAATACAGAAGTGGAGATGAACCAGTATATACCAGGGGATGACCGGACGGTCGATGTCCGGGAAACCTGCGTTCAGGAATTCGATGCCAACGATCAGTTAATCAGGCAATACCCGGCATTCGACTATTTCGACCCCGCCGATCTCTGGCCCGAGGAACTGCAGAAAAGCTGGGACATTTGCTTTACGCACATGAACTCAATCGATATAGACGATGATGACAATATTATTCTTTCGAGCCGCTGTGTTAATGAAGTGACCAAAATCGACCGTCAAACCAAGGAAATCATCTGGAGACTGAGCGGAGCACACAATCAATTCACTTTCATCAATGATCCGCTGAACGGTTTTTCAGGGCAGCATTACGTGCGGCGGACCGGGCACAATCGGTATTTGCTTTTTGATAACGGAAATTTTCACAATCCGCCGGTATCACGTGCCGTGGAATATCAGCTCGATACGGATCAGATGACGGCTACCTTGATCTGGGAATATCGAAATCCTCCGGGCTCTGAATATTCCTATTACATGGGAAATGCGCAACGGTTGCCGAACGGCAATACGCTCATCAACTGGGCAGTACCGGATCGTCCCAAATTGACGGAAGTCCGTCCGAACGGTGAAGTGGCTTTTGAAATGAACTTTGCCGACCGATACGAAAGCTACCGGGTATACCGGTTTCCCTGGAACGGTAAGGCCACTAAACCCTATTTGGTTGCCGAATCCTATCCTGATAAAATCACGTTGATTTTCAATCAGTTCGGTGATCCTGATGTGGACTATTATAAAATCTATGGGGGTAAATCATCTAATCCATCCACTGTAATCGACACATCAAAACTGACAATGAAATCCATAACCGATCTGGACAATCAAAAAACATACAATTTCCGCGTCACTTCTGTAAACAAAAATGGACAGGAAAGTGATTTCTCAAACAAAGAATCTGTTTTTGTCAATTTTGTCGCTTCAGGCGAGAACCTGGTCAAAAACGGAGATTTTTCAAGTAATTTAAAATATTGGGAATTCCATATTAATGACGATGCGAGCGCTTCTCCTAAATTCATCAACGGTGAATTACAATTGGACATTGAAGATGGGAGAAATGATGATTGGTGTGTTCAAATCACTCAGGAAAATATGCCTCTTATTCGCGGCAGCAGTTATTTGTTTGAATTTGATGCCTATGCCGAACAGGAAAGAATGTTCTCTGCAGGAATTGCCCGAAATGATGAATTTTTCCGGGATTACAGCCATATGGGACAAGTATGGCTGACGACAACCAAACAGCATTTTTCACAACAAATCGATATGCCAGACCCGACCATCCTAACTGCAGAAATTTTTCTGTATGCCGGGGGGTCTAACTACGATGTTTACATCGATAATGTATCTTTGAAAAATTTGGGTGTGTACAACGAAGAAGAACCTCCTGAAACTCCAAAGAATTATATTCTTTATAACAACTATCCCAATCCATTCAATCTGACGACAACCATTCAATACACTGTGCCTGAATTGAGTCAGGTTAAAATTACCGTATACAATATCATAGGAGAACAAGTCAAGGAACTGATTAATCAACCGCATGAGCCGAACAATTATCAAATCACGCTTGATGCTTCCGCTTTAAGTTCGGGACTCTATTTTTATAAAATGGATGCACATTCGGTTAAAGGAAATCATTCGTTCCATTCGACGCACAAAATGATGTTCATTAAATAAATGGAGACTTTTAATGATAAATATATTTTATCAACAGTATATACGAAAGAATGCACAAAAAATCATTCTTCATGTCATCTTCGTAATATTTTTTATATTTCCATTGGCAGGTTTGCCTCAAACCGGACAGCCGATGATCATGTCAAACGGCGTATCTGTCCCCAGTAATTTTCCGCATATTAATATTACAATTAACGACAATCCTGATTCAGGTTATATTTTTATCGACAACAGAGGCGGCCTCGGCAATGCCTGGAATATCATTTTTGATAATAATGGCGACCCGGTCTGGTATCTGCCCACCGGTAATGAAGAAAGGCGGGATTTTAAAATTCAGCCCAACGGCTGGGCAACCATGATGATCCGTGGTGGTTATGGTGATGGAGCTGGATTCATTGCTCTTAATGAACATTACGAACATGTTCATACATTTCGGGCTGTTGACGGATATAATACAGACGAACATGAAATAAAAGTGCTGGAAAATGGAGGTTATTTATTAATCGGCATTCGAGATCTAACAGTGAATATGAGCGACTATATTCCCGGAGACAATCGCATCGTAACTGTTTCAGAGTCCTGCATTCAGGAATTTAATGCCAATGACGTGCGGCTCAAGACATACGCGGGATTCGATTATTTCGATCTGGCCGATGTCTGGCCGGAAGAATTACTAAGATCCTTTCAAATCCGATTCCCCCATATGAATGCCATCGATATAGACAACGACGGGAATATCATTCTCTCGAGTCGACATATCAATGAAATTACCAAAATAAATCGCCAGACCAAGGAGATTATATGGAGACTTGGAGGTGCGCATAGTGATTTTAATTTTGTTAACGATCCGTTGAACGGCTTTTTCGGTCAGCATTCAGTGCGTGTCGTGGGGAACAACCGGTACCTGTTGTTTGACAACGGCAACTTTCACGATCCACCCGTTTCCCGCGCCGTGGAATACGAATTGAATACGAATACCATGACGGCAACGCTGAAATGGGAATATCGAAACCCGCCGGGCACATCATATTCTTATTACATGGGGAATGTACAGCGGCTTCCGAACGGTAATACGCTCATCAACTGGGCAGTGCCGGACCGTCCCAAACTGACTGAAGTCCGGCCGAACGGTACGGTGGCTTTCGAAATGAACTTTGTCGATCAATACGAATGTTACCGGGTGCACCGGTTTCCGTGGCATGGCAAGGCCGAAAAACCTTATCTGATTGTGGAATCCCATACAAATAGAGTTTCTTTGATTTTCAATCAATTCGGCGATCCCGATGTGAATTACTATAATATATACGGAGGAACTTCACCCAACCCGACCACAGTGCTCGACACCTCAAAACTCACATTAAAGAATTTAACCAATTTGGAAAACGGACGGCAGTACTATTTCCGCGTCACATCGGTTACAAATGGTCTGGAGAGTGATTACTCAAACGAAGAAAGTGCTCTTGTTCAAATCATTCAGTCCGGACAAAATATGGTCCGCAACGGAGACTTCTCAAATGCCAAGGAAAACTGGACCTGGGAACTCCAGGGATCCGGTTCGGCAGAGTGGTTCGTTGAAAACGGAGTGAGTCATTTTGATATTTCCGAGGGTGGTCCCGATATTTATGATGTGCAGCTCCGACAGAACGGCATACCACTCGTTCAGGGAGAAGAGTATCTATTCGAATTCGACGCTTGGGCGGATGCTGACCGGCTGATCGAGGCCAAAGTCGGACAGGACGGCGGTTCCTATCTAAACTACAGCAAACTCGGTTATTCCTACATCACAACTCAGAACCAGCATTTCGAGTACACTTTTACAATGGATGATCCTTCGGATTTGAACAGCCGCGTGGTCTTCAACACGGGCACTTCGGACATCGATGTGTACATTGACAATATATCACTGAAACAAAAAATCAATCAGTCCTCCTATACCGGATCGCCTCAGGCTTTACCCGGAAAGATTGAATGTGAAGAATATGATTTTGGCGGAGAAGGGACTGCCTATCATGACGATAATGTTAAAGACGGCGATTTAAGTTTCAGACCCGAGGATAATGTGGATGTGGAAGTGACTCCGGATAACAGCAACGGGTACAATGTTGGCTGGACGAATGATGGTGAATGGCTTGAATATACAGTCCATGTTGAACCCGGAACCTATAATATAGAGTACAGAACGGCTTCGGAACCGGGCGGCGGCATACTCAAGGTGATTTTGGACGGGGATTCCCTGACGCAATTTGATGTGGAAAGCACCGGCGGCTGGCAGGAATGGGAGAGTTTGACAAAAACCGGAATCGATATCAAAGGCGGAAACAACCTGATTTTACGTTTGGAAATTGTCAGCGGAGACATGAATTTGAACTGGATCAAGTTTATTAAAACAGCCAGTGCCGTTAACATAGACAATCATCTGCCACTCAAATTTGAATTGTCCGGCAATTATCCCAATCCCTTTAATTCAGAAACCGTCATCTCTTTTTCCACACAGGGTACAAGTCGTGTAAAGATGAATCTCTATAACATACTTGGAAAATTCGAACAGGAACTCTGTAATACAAATTACGATGAAGGTCATCATCAAATCCGGTTCAACGGAAACAATCTCAGTACAGGTATCCATATTTGCGTGATGGAAGCAATAAATACAAACGGCTCCGAAATCTATCGGGGCGTGCATAAAATGATACTGATCAAATAATCGAAAGAGTTCATGAACATTGGATGATCGCATTGACATTTCGAGATAATATAATGATCATTCATGAAAGGTAATTTAACACTGTTACAAATAAGAAAACAAACATTGCTCTCGTAAATCAGGAATAGCCCATGAAAATGAAAAAGAGAAACGAAATAGCGAGAGCAATAAAAACCGCCTTAACCGTGACCTTTCTGCTGCTGAATGGCTTTATGCCCTTGCCTGGGAGCGATTCGAATAGTAACCCCTCTCTTTCTATTCCGGAAAAAGGAATCTTTTCGCCTTGTTCGACAATTCATATTCCAATCATGCAGTCAAAGTCTGCGCCGGCCAAGAGAACGGCCACGATCATGCCCAATGGAGTCTCTATACCGGCCGATTTCCCGCGGGTGTATATTTCAGTGAATAACGATTCTTCCGAAGGATACATCTTCCTCAACAACTGGCGGGATTACCATCCCTTTAACATGATCCTGGACAACTACGGTTCCCCCATCTGGTACCTGCGAACACCCAATAACGACAGAAGACGCGATTTCAAGGTACAGAAAAACGGCTGGCTGACTATGCTGATCTGGTTAGGTTACGAAGACGGACTTGCACACATCGCTCTGGATCAAAATTATAATTACATCAAAACCTTTCGGACAACGAGCGGATACCGCACGGATGAACACGAGCTGCAGGTACTGGAAGATGGGGGATATCTTCTCATCGCTACCAAAGACAGCACCGTGGACATGAGCCAGTACGTAGATGGCGGATCGGCCCACGCGACTATAAGGGAAAGCGTGATTCAGGAGTTTACTACCGACGACAGCCTGATTTATCAGTGGCGCGCCTGGGGCCATTTTGATATCCGGGACCTTCACAGTACGGAAGATCCCTTAACCGGAGGTCAC
>CAZTZL010000006.1:22033-39109 GCA_964617625.1 uncultured bacterium | reverse complement strand
TTCGTGTCACGGCAGTGGATATTTACGGCCAGGAAAGCGGCTATTCCAATGAAGAAAATACTATGACCAATTTCATCAACCCGGGATCAAACATGGTCCGTAACGGGAGTTTTTCAAGCCACGAGGCAAACTGGACTTTTATAAGCCAGCCACCCGCTTCGGCAGACTGGTCGGTTGAAGACGGTGTCAGCCACATCAGAGTCTCACAGGGAGGCAACTCCATCGATCAAATCCTGCTGGTACAGGACGGCATGGAGGCAATTCGGGGCGAACAGTATCTCTTTGAATTTGACGCCTGGTCTGATGTACAGAGAACCATTGAAGCGGTGATTATACAATACGGCGGTCAATTCACCAACTACAGCAGAACGGGACCAAGTTTGCTGACAACCAAACCGATCCATTATTCATACCCTTTTACGATGGAAGATCCAAGTGATTTCAACGCCTATTTGGCCTTCCTGATGGGGACCTCAAACGGTGATGTTTACCTCGACAATATTTCATTCAAACACGTCATCAAATCGGATGTCAGTGAAAGTGCTGACCGGACTCCCCTGCAATACAATCTCAGGGGCAACTATCCGAATCCCTTTAATGCCCAGACAAGCATTTGTTTCTCGGTTCCCCAAACAAGCCGAGTCAGGATCGATCTTTACAATATTCTCGGAAAATTTGAAAAAAAGATCTGCAATACAATCTACGATCAAGGAGAATACCAGATCAAATTTGATGGAAACCGGCTCGGTTCGGGGATCTACTTCTGTACAATGAAGGCAGAGGGAATCAAAGATAATCAAATATATCAGAACGTACATAAAATGATATTGATTAGATAATCATTGCCAGGAAACAGGTAGCTACACAATGGAAAATAGAATCGGAAAAATCAAAATCGGAACCGCAGCAATTCTTTTATTCCTGCATCAATTTACTTTTGCTCAATCCGATAGCAATAAATCCATTTCATCGGCATTGAAGGAATGGAACAAACGGTTTTTACAATCTGCCGGACCGCGGACATTCGAAAACGCGACGATTACCGCAAACGGCGTCTCCGTCCCCTCCGATTTCCCTAGAATAGCAATCACAATCAACGATAATCCCGATACCGGGTACATTTTCCTGAACAACAGGTTTGGACAGCCTTATACGATGATTCTGGATAATGCAGGATTACCCGTCTGGTATTGGAGAACCCCGTATACCCAGCGTAATTTTAAGGTGGAAGACAACGGCATGCTGACCATGATCGTCAGGGCCAGTTACGGGAAGCCGGATGTTTTTGATGGCAATAAAAACATGGGCTATATTGTTCTCAATCAAAATTATGCGATTGTTGATTCAATTCATGCAGCAAACGGTTACTGGATAGACGAACATGATTTAAAAATGCTCGAGGACGGCAGCTACTTCCTCATTGCCTGCTACGACAGCTCTGGGATTGATATGAGCCAGTATGTAAACGGGGGTCAAACCGACGCCACAGTGCACTGGTCCATGATTCAGGAATTCGATCCATCCGGCACACTTGTACATCAGTGGAGTCCATGGGACCTTTTTACAATCGACGACATGGTGGGCCAGGGCCAGAATCTCAGAGCGGGCACAATCTATTTCCCCCACATGAATGCCGTCGATATTGACCTTGATGGGCATATCTTGCTGTCGAGCCGATATCTTAACGAGGTTACAAAAATCAACCGGCACACCGGTGAAATTATCTGGAGATTGGGAGGCAAAAACAATCAATTCAATTTCATCGGCGATGATCTCAACGGATTTTCGTGGCAGCACGATATCAATGTACTGGAGAATGGCCATTACACGGTTTTCGATAACGGGAACAGACACTCTCCTCCATTATCCCGCGCAGTCGAATATGAACTCGATACACTGAATATGAAGGCGACCCTGATTTGGGAATACCGGAATCCCCATGGCAGCTATTCCAGTTATATGGGTAACGCACAGCGATTGCACAATGGGAACACGGTAATCAATTGGGCAAACGGGTCTCTGCCTATACTGACTGAGGTCCGGCAGAACAGTGAAGTTGCATTTGAAATGTGGTACCAGGACGGTCTTCAGTGTTACCGGACATACCGTTTTCCGTGGAACGGTAAAGCGCTCAAACCTTATCTGATCGTCGAATCCCACAAGGAAGCTGTCGTGTTGATATACAATGAATTCGGTGATCCCAATGTGGATTATTATAAAATTTACGGGGGGACTTCACCGAATCCGGCTACACTAATTGACACTTCAAAAGTCACTCTGAAAACACTCACAAATCTGCAGAATCAGCAACAATATTATTTCCGCGTAGCGTCTGTGGATATTTTCGGTAATGAAAGTGATTATTCAAACGAAGAAAATTGTTATACCAATTTTATCGAACCCGGTACAAATATGGCCCTCAACGGAGATTTTTCAAACGAAAAAACCAACTGGTATTTTTTCGATGAAAATCCTGCATCCGCAAACTGGTCAGTTGAAGATGGTATATGTCATGTCAATATTGCACAGGGAGGCAATGATGCCGCCCTAATCGCACTGGTTCAGGACGGTATGGAAGTCATTCGTGGCGAGCAATATCTATTTGAATTTGACGCCTGGTCCGATGCACAACGAACCGTCGAGGCGATGATTCTTCAGAATGGCGAATCCTACATCAATTACAGTAAAACAGGAACTATATCTTTAACGACCGGGCAAACCCATTACACGTTTTCCTTCGTCATGGAAGATCCAAGCGACCTTAACGCTCTGGTTATTTTCTTTATGGGAAATTCCGATGTTAATGTGCATATAGACAATATTTCATTCAAGCGAATCATCGAATCGGAGGTAAGTCGAACTCCTGACCAGACTCCACACCAGTACGAACTCAGGGGCAATTATCCGAATCCTTTTAATGCGCAAACAAATATTTGTTTCTCGGTTCCTGCAAAGAACCGTGTCAGAATCCAATTGTATAATATCCTCGGGAAATTCGAAGATGAAATCTGCGACGCGGTTTACGAACAGGGAGATCACCAGATCCAATTCGACGGAAGCCGTCTCGGTTCAGGTATTTATTTTTACACAATGAAAGCGGAAGGAATCCAGTATCCTGAAACATTTCGGGACGTGCATAAAATGATATTGATTAAATAGCAAAAATGAAATGAACTTGTTTTTTTATAAAGAGTTAAATAACTTGATAGATAAAACGAAGGGATACGGTATGAAAAAAATGTTAACAACATTAATGATCACTACACTGTTCTTTTCAAAATGGATCGGCGCCCAGAAGCCGGAATCCGTGCAGTACATCAGTCCGGTACACAATTCCATATTCAATTCTCGCTCGAGCCAGATCATTATCCGCCCGGGAATCGATCTCGATGCATCGAGCCTTGTGCAACCGGATTTGATCACAGTAGTCGGATCTCAGAACGGGAACTATGCGGGACAGATTGTCCTTTCAGAGGATAGAAAAACCGTGATTTTCAAAGCGGACCATCTGTTTAATCCGAAAGAGATTGTCACAGTGACATTGAATCCAGGGTTGAAAGATTTCAGGGGAAATCCGATTTCCCCGTTTTCATTTCAATTCACGATTACGCCTCTCGATAAAACGCTGAATCCGTACCGGGTTCTTCCGGATCTGGATCCTCTGTATTCGATCCCAGATGCAATCAAAAACGAAATTCAGAAAACAGCGGACGATCCCCTGCCTTCGGATTTCCCTACCTTCGAAGTCCAGACGACCGGAGATACCTCTGCAGGAACCATTTTCTTTTCCCCGACCCATTTCAGTTCGGGCGACGGATACAATGTGATTGTGGACAATTCGGGAGAAATTCAGTATTACAAAAAAATTACTACGGGCGCTCCCGTGGACTTCAAAGTCCTGCCCAACGGCATGCTTGCTTACGGTGTCATGTACGAATACCACTCATTTGTGGGAGGGGGGCCCACCAAATTTTACATGATGGATAACACCTACACGGTCGTGGACAGTTTCGAAATGGGGAACGGATACATCGCCGATTCACACGAATTTCAGTGGCTGCCCAACGGCCATGCCCTGATGCTGGCCTACGATCTTCAGCCTGTGGATATGAGCGGAATCGTGCCCGGAGGCCATCCGGGGGCTCTGGTGGCCGGGTCGGTCGTTCAGGAACTGGATGCGGACAAGAATGTCGTTTTTCAGTGGAGAAGCTGGGATCACTACAATCTGACCGATTCGTATCAGGATCTGACACAATCCATGTTCGACGCGATCCACATCAATTCCATCGAACTCGATCACGACGGCAACCTTCTCATTTCTGCGATGGCTCTGGCAGAAATCACAAAAGTCAGCAGGCAGACCGGCGAAATCATCTGGAGAATGGGCGGCAAGAACAACGAATTTACATTTATCAACGAAAGTCAGGAAAACGCGCCGATTTATTTCATGTGGCAGCACGATGTCCGCAGAATCGATAATGGAAACATCACTGTCTTTGATGACGGTGATCCCGAATTAAGACCCTATACCCGTGTCGTGGAGTATCAGATTGATGAAACCGGCAAAACAGCCACCAATGTCTGGGAATACCGACACAGTCCCGATATCTATACTTCGGTCATGGGCAATGCCCAGCGTCTGCCCAACGGAAACACATTGATCGGTTGGGGAATTGCTTCCATGCTGGGGAAAACCGCGGTCACGGAAGTCGACCCGGCAGGGAATGTGGTTTTTGAACTGGCCTTTAACAAACTGCTTTTTACCAGCTACCGCGCTTTCCGTTTCAACTGGAACGGAGGTCTGCCAGCAGCGGAAGTGACAAAAGAATCTTTGCACGCAGGCGATCCTTACGAATTCTCAAATTATAGCGGGACAACAGGAGTCACTCTCGAATTTAATTCAATGGGCGGATTCGGATACAACGAAGCGACAATCTCACAGTATAATTACGGACCGATTCAACCTTTGTTTTTCGGTAAACCACCCACGGTCCTTCCCTTCAAGATCACAGCGGAGTCGTTCAATATATACAATTACCATGTCGACGTCCTGTTCGACGCGGACTTTTTCAATTTTCAGTATCCCGATTCCATTCTTGTATATTACCGGGAATTTGCCGGAAACACATTCATTCCACTGCCCACAGAATACAACCATGTCACAAGAAATGTCAAAGCGACCGTTTCGAGACAGGGTTCTTTCCAGGGCGAATTCGTTTTCACTCAACAGGACTTGAAATCGATGACCTTTTCTCCTTTACTTGTTTCACCGGCTGATTCGGGAAAAGTCGATCAGACCCGGCCTGTGCGGCTGGAATGGACGCCTGTCGGATACGTCAACTCGTATGATCTTCAAATTTCGACCGATCCACAATTTTCGAATATCATTGTCAACGAAACCGGCCGGAAAAGTGCCGTATACGATCTGGTTTCCCCTGCTCAAAATGCAACATACTACTGGCGCGTCAAATCGTCAAACGACGCGGGCCAGAGTGAGTGGTCAAATCCCCAAATGTTTCAAACCACAGCACCTTACATTACGATCATGGTTCCCAACGGTGGTGAATCATGGCAGAGGGGCCTGAAATACTTTATCCAGTGGGATGACATCATCGAAGACGACGTGATCATCGAACTCTACCAAAATGATTCCTATTTAATGCTGATCGATACTGTATCCAATACCGGTGGATACCGTTGGGACATTCCTGTCGGCCTCGGCCTCAATTCCAATTACAAAATCTCGATTAAAAGTTCGGAGAATCCTGCCGTTTCGGACATGAGCGATCTATCATTTTCCATTATTGACACGGTCAGCGCGGTTGATGAAAGCCAGATAAAAAACATGGACTTTGGACTGTCTCAAAATTATCCCAATCCGTTTAACTCGGAAACCAGAATCACCTATACAATTCCAAAAAGAAGTCATGTCTCGCTGAAAATTTATAACTTGCTTGGGAAAGAAGTCGCCCTGCTGGTGGATGAGAATCAATCTCCAGACCGATATACGGTTCACTTCGATGCGTCCAAATTGACTACCGGAATTTATTTTTATAAATTGGTGACGGGAGAGAATCAGATTAAAACAAGAAAGATGGTCATCATAAAATAAGCTGTTAAGCATCACATCATTTCCACGAACGATTAAAAGGAACGGAATGCAGAAAGTTAAAATTGTTTCTACAGGATTATACATCCCCACGAAAATTCAAACTGCCGAAGAACTGTCCGGACTCATCGGAAGAAGCAAGGAATGGATCATTTCCCGAACAGGAGTCGAAGAAAGACGCATTGCGGAAGAACCCATGGACGTGATAGCAGCCAGGGCGGCCAGAGAAGCCCTGGGCAGCGGGCCCGATCCCGATTGTATATTGAATGCTTCCACCACTCCGCTTCAGCTCATCCCCGACAGTTCCGTATTTATTCAACGGGAACTGGGTCTGACCGGTATTCCCGCATGGTCCACGCATGCCACCTGCTTGTCGTTTCTGGTCGCATTGATGACCGCTTCGGCTTTAATACAATCCAAATCCTATAAACGGATTCTCATTGTCTCCGCCGAAACAGGAACACCGTGGAGGAATTTAAAAGAACCGGAAAGTGCGTCGCTTTTTGGTGACGGAGCTGCGGCCGCTGTTGTGGAACCCGCTCCCGAAAATGAGCAGAGCGCCGTCCTTGATTGGGAGATGACCACATGGCCGGAAGGTGCGGAACTCACCGAGTTCAGGGGTGCCGGGACGCGGTGTCCCCCTTATCAGCAGGGGAAATCGACTCCCGAAGATTATTACTTTACCATGAAAGGACCCAAAGTATACCGCATGGCCCGGGACCGGGTGAAAGAAACTCTCAAGGTATTATTTGAGAGGAACAATATCACTCCCGAAGATATTGACTGGCTGATTCCACATCAAGCATCCAAGCACGCCATCGAAGCGGCTTCGGAATATGGTTTTGATCTCAATAAAGTCATCAATATCGTATCCAAATACGGCAACTGTATTTCTGCTTCCATCCCGATGGCTTTGGCCATTGCCCATCAAAAAGGACAGCTCAAACGGGGCGACCTGCTTCTCCTCGGTGGTACGGGAGCCGGATTGTCTGTTGCATTTGCTCTGATCCGATGGTAACAGAAAAGAATAGAGGGTAATATGTTCGACCGCATGTTAAAAGCCTACAAGGCTGCAGGAAAAACCTTTCACACCTGGGTATCGCCGGTCTTTACTTTTATCGGAATTTTGAGCCTGCACATGATTGTGTCCATCGGGATGGTTCTGGACCACCTGTTTTTTCCGTCACTCCGGCGGAAGAAAATTGAAAAACCGATCATCATTGTCGGCAACCCGAGAAGCGGCACCACTTTTCTGCAGCGCTTTCTCGTGGAGAACGGATTCGGCGCAGGCATGCGCATCTGGAAAATGCTCTATCCTTCTCTCGTCCTTCAAACCCTGCTGAAACCGCTTCTGCCCCTGCTCGAAAAAATGAGCCCGGCCCGTTTCCATTCCAAAGCCGCCCACGAAACCAGTTTAACGGGGATTGAAACAGACGATCCCGCCCTGCTTTTTCGGTACTTTGACGGATTCTTTGTATACGGTTTTTTTCTGGCCTGGGCCGAAGAGGATCTCAAAGCCTTGTTTGATCCGGAGATCCGCGACACGTCGGAACGGGATTTTAACTGGCTGAAAAAAATTTGGCTGAGAAATTTGATCAGCGAAAAACAAAATCGGGTGGCCGCAAAGTTATTTTCTCTAGGAACCAGAATCCCCCAGTTTCTTGAAGCCTTTCCCGATGCAAAAATTCTCTACATGATCAGGGACCCGTTGGAAACCGTGCCATCCGGATTGAGCCTTGTCACCGGCGTTCTGGACGGCCGGTTCGGTTTCTGGAACCTTCCGGATGACACAAGACAGAAGTACATCGAACGGATTTACACGGCCTTTCTGGAATTGAGTATGCGTTTTCACAGGGATTATACGGCCGGCTGGATTTCAAAAAAGTCCGTCATGATTGTGCCGTATCACCGGATCATGCGGGATTTTGATAACATGATGAACGAAATTATGCGATTCGTCGGAACCGATCCCTCCCCCGAACTCCTTGAAATCATTCGGGAAACAGCGGAAAAACAGAGAGCCTATCAAAGCAAACATGTTTATGATTTACAGAAATTCGGATTGGATGAGTCCAGAATAACAAAGGATTACGCATCGATTTACCAGACATTTCTCAAATAGAAATCTGATCTCCGCATGAATATGGAAAAATCCTTTCGATCATGAAAAAACTCTTCACATCAATAATCCTGTTGCTGTCTGTTCTTCATGTATTAAAAATTCAAGCGGACACATTACCGAAAGAGTTGTGCTATATGCACCCCAAATCCGGCGCCGAACGGGCGTTGAGCACAACCCCCATCTTACTCTCTTTCCGGTTCCGTATCAATCTTGCGGACATTCATTTTCAGGTGCAGGGAAATGAAAGCGGCCCGCATGACGGCACCGCTGTTCTTTTGGACGACGGCAGGACGATTCGATTCGAACCATTCAATCCATTTTTGGCAGGCGAGACAGTAAATGTCCAAATTACAGGAAAAATGGAATTCTCGTATCGATTCCATATCCGAATCCAGCCTGTGAAATCATTTCAAAACGAGGGGTTACCGGGATATCAGGAATCCGATCTGGAACGAACGGACCAAAACCGGCCAAAAACGATTGGAACAGCAACCACCATCAATGGCGTCTCCGTACCCAGTGATTTTCCGGCAATCAGTGTAAAGCAGTATGGCGAAACCGCTCCGGGCAGGCTCTTTTTTGGTTCAACATTCGGTACACTCGGGAATTACATCGTTATTTTGGAAAATGACGGCACTCCTTATTTTTACAGGAAATATCCAGGGCCTACAGGTTTTTATGATGCTAAAAGCGGCGATTTCAAACTCCAGTCTACAGGCGTGCTGACTGCATTTATCTACATCTGGAATCAGTATATCGCCCTCGATCAAAATTACAATCAAATCGATACATACAGTTGCGCAGGGTACGAAACCGATTCACACGATCTGATTTTGTTTCCAAATGGACATTCCTTGATCATCGGAAAAGACAACCGGGTCATCGACATGAGCCGGCTTGTGAATGGCGGCCGTACCAACGCATGGGTTCAGGGCAACGTGATTCAGGAACTGGACTCGAACAAAGAGCTGCGCCGTGAATGGTCCTGCTGGGACCATTATATGGTTACGGATGCCGTCCAGGAAA
This sequence comes from uncultured bacterium, assembly GCA_964617625.1. Classification (GTDB taxonomy): domain Bacteria; phylum Zhuqueibacterota; class QNDG01; order QNDG01; family DSAB01; genus CAZTZL01. The sequence goes on along the minus strand of CAZTZL010000006.1, from coordinate 29,852 downwards.
ATTTGACGGCTTCCATCATTGATTTTACGCATCTCAATTCGATTGCCGTGGACTATGACAGCAGCCTGGTTATTTCAATCCGGAATTTAAGCGAAGTAACAAAAATTAATTGGGAAACCGGAGAGGTTCTATGGCGTTTTGGAGGCGTGAATAACGAGTTTCAATTAATCGGTGATTCGGAAGGAATCTCTTATCAGCACCATGTCAGGCCGGTTCCGGGTAAACCGAACCATTACACGATTTTCAATAATGGATATCGTAAATTCCCGCAATATTCCCGCGCGGTGGAATATAAGATCGATCCGGCAAATAAAACAGCCGAAAAGGTTTGGGAATACCGGTATACACCGGATCGATTCACTCACATGATGGGCAGTGTGCAGCGTCTGCCCAATGGTAATACATATATTGACTGGAGTGAATGGACACTGCGGACATGTGAAGTCGATTCCAATGGCAAACTGCTTTTTGAGATGGAATCCGGCGACATATCCAGTTACAGGACAAAGCGTTTCGAATGGGAAGGCATGCTCCTTAGTCCCTACTTAATCGCCGAATCCTACAACACGGGAATTGCCCTTATTTTTAATAAATTCGGGGACAAGAATGTCGATTACTACAAAATTTACGGGGACACACAAGCAAACGCCGGAACACTTTTAACAACAAGTAAAGAAACCTTTGCCTTCCTGAACAATCTGCAAAATAACAAGTATTATTATTTTCGGGTCACATCTGTCGATAGTTTGGGAAATGAGAGCGGTTTTTCGAATGAAGAACAAATGTATGCTTCGTTTATTGAATCCGGTCAAAACATGGTACAAAACGGAGATTTCTCCCAGGATCAACAAGACTGGTCGTTTTATGAATCCAACGGAGCATCGGCAGAAACGGAAATCGACGGGAAAGGACAATATCATATTCAAATCGACAGCGGCGGCATGAATCTTTGGGATATACAGCTGTTCCAGGATGATTTGGAAGTGATTAATGGGAGAACTTACCTGTTTGAATTCGATGCATTCGCTGACGCCGGACGGTTCATTGAAGCCATCATAGAAAAAAATATCTTGCCTTATTATAATTACGGAGAGATCGGTTATTCGCATCTTACCATACAAAAACAACACTTCGCTTATGAATTCACAATGACATATGCCAATGACCTTGACGCGCAGGTCGTTTTTAATTGCGGACAATCAAACGGCAATATTTATCTCGACAATGTTTCATTCAAAGAAGTGACCGAATCCGATGTAGCGGAGAGCAAATCGGCACCGGTCCAATTTCAATTGAGTCACAACCATCCCAATCCGTTCAATCCATCGACAAAAATCGGCTTCGAACTGCCAATAGATGAAAATGTCTCACTGAAAGTATATGACCTGCTCGGCCGGGAAGTAAAAACACTCGTAAACGGATATAAAAAAGCAGGGTTATATCAGGTCATATTTGACGGATCGAATCTGCCCAGCGGGATCTATATCTACAAACTGCAAACCCCTTCTTTCTCACAAATACGCAAAATGATTCTGATGAAATAAAATGCATGATGAAAGCTGTCCAGGAAAAATCAATCGACTCAAAGGTGAAAAAATCGATTCATGCTGTCACGATAGTTTTTTTAACGTTGGCTGTTTCAATACTTTATGCCGGAACATCACATACCGACAACAGCCGGGGAAAAACTGTCGGGCAGGTGACCACGATAAACGGAGTTACAGTTCCGAGCGATTTCCCGAAAATCGTCATTCATCAAAACGGACCAACCGCTCCCGGTAAAATATTTTTCGGTTCGACATTTACAAACGCAGGGAACTACATCGTCATCATGGAGAATGACGGCACGCCCTATTTCTACCGCAGATATCCCTTGGAAAATAATGGCAGCGGTGAGTTTAAACTTCAGCCGACCGATGCACTGACATTTCACCTTTACCGGCCGCACCGATACATCGCACTCGATCACAACTATTTGGAAACAGACACACTGACCTGTCAAAACGGGTACACTGCCGACGCACACGAACTCCTCCTCCTTGCCAATGGGCATTCGCTCTTTATCTGCCAGGATTCAACGAAAAAAGACATGAGCCAGATCATCCCCGGCGGATCTAAAAATGCCACGGTCGTTGAAAACTACATTCAGGAATTGGACGAAAACAACAACGTCTGTCTCGAGTGGTACAGCTATGAGCATTTTAATATGGAAGACGCGAACAATATCGACCTCAGATCCTCGATGATCGACTATGTGCACATGAACTCCATTGCGGTGGATTATGACGACAACTTGATTATTTCCAGCCGCCACTTGAACGAAATCACCAAAATCGATCGTAAAACGGGAGAGATGATCTGGCGGCTCGGAGGCATCCACAATCAATTTATTTTTATCGACGAATCCATCGGTTTTTCCTACCAGCACGATGCCCGGCCCGTCCCCGGGAAACCGAATTACTATACGCTATTTGATAACGGGAATTATCTTCATCCCCTATTCTCGCGCGCTGTGGAATACAAGATCGATCCGATAAATAAAACCGCCCAAAAAGTATGGGAATTTCGGCACGATCCGGACAGATATTCATATATGATGGGCAACGTGCAGCGTCTTCCCAACGGCAACACATTTATCAACTGGCCCGATAGCCAATCGCTTTGGGCATGCGAAGTGGATTCGAACAACGAAATCGTTTATGAATTCGAAATCTCCAACACATCTGCCAATCGGGTTCGGCGTTTCGAATGGGAAGGCATGTCCCTGACGCCCTATTTGATTGCTGAATCTTACCACACCGGAATCATCCTCATTTTCAATAAATTCGGGGACAACAGTGTGGATCATTATAATATTTACGGGGACACACAGACGAATCCTGAAATACTCGTCACAACAAGCCGGGAAACTTATGTATTTTTAAGTGGCCTGCAAAACCGGACAGATTGGTATTTTCAAGTCACGGCAGTAGACCCATACGGAAATGAGAGCGGTTATTCAAATGAAGAACAGGTTTATACTTCGTTTATCGATCCCGGACAAAACATGATTTCAAATGGAGATTTTTCCAGCGGCAAAATCGGCTGGTCATTAATAAAACAATCAGGCGCTTCTGCGACCAGTTCGATCGACGATCTGGGACAATATCATATTCTTATCAGCAACGGCGGAACAAATCTTTGGGACGTACAGCTGCTTCAGGAAAATATAGAACTGATCAGTGGCAGAACCTATCTCTTTGAGTTCGATGCCTATTGCGACCACAGTCGGTTCATTGAAGCCAAGATAGAGAAAAATTCTGAGCCAAATACCAATTACGGACAGATTGGCAGCTCATCCCTTTCAACACAAAAACAGCATTTCGAATATGAATTTACAATGTCATACTCTAACGATCTCAACGCCCGCGTCGTTTTCAACTGCGGGCAATCGGATGGGAATGTCTACCTGGATAATGTTTCGTTCCAGGAAATCATTGAATCCAACGTATCGGATAGCAAATTCATACCGATCAAATTCAAACTAAATCACAACCACCCCAACCCCTTCAATCCATCGACAGAGATCGCTTTTGAACTGCCCAAAAATGAAAAAGTTATACTGAAAGTATACGATCTGTTAGGCCGGGAAATAAAAACATTGGTGAATGGATACAGAAAAGCGGGATCCTATCGGGTCACATTTGACGGCTCGAATCTGCCCAGCGGGGTTTACATCTACAGACTGCAGACTTATTCCTTCTCGCAAATGCACAAGATGATCTTGATAAAGTAAAATTAATACTGCGGAATTTTATCCGGTTAGAATTGGATGTTAAAATCCGGTCCGGCCACGGTTGCATCTTCCGGGACATCGTACGGATCGACATTCAGCCCGCCGACTTCCGCCGAATAAAAAATGTCATCGATGGACAGTGTCTGCCCCTCGCGGAAAAAAATCACCCCCGTAGCCACAAATGTTCCCGGAAACGCTTTGATCTCATAATCGAAAGATGCGATTCCCGGCCGGATCACGTCACTGAAAGCCAGATCCAGAAGCGTTGGCATTTCAATGGGAATAATAGAAAATCGTGTCGAGGCAATGACACGTACTTCAGTAACATCTGCCGGCCACGTGCCGTTAAACGTTATCGAACCGATGATTTTTGTGTCGGTTATTTTTCTAGCTTTGGACCGGTTCACACTGATATCGATGTGATCGACAACCGAGATATCCGAAGGGATAACAACCTGGCCGGGAGCAAGCGAATCTTCCCCGGCAAAATAGAATCCGCAAATACTTAAAATATCCCAGTTCGTTCCTTCCGCCCGCCAGGCCACACCGACGATCCGGTAGGTATCCGGACGCAGCGAGAACAGATAATCATAGGAAGCTGCATCTACAGGGATGGATTCACCGATAATAATCTCCTCAAAATTCGGCGGGAAGGTCGTTGCGGCAATTAGTCGCACTTCCTCTGCAGTGGCGGGCCAGGCCCCGGTAAAAGTCACGGTTCCCTGAATACCGCTCTGTACGGATTCCATTTGGACATTGAAATCGGGACCGCTTATCGTTTCATTCTCGGATACGATCAGTTCCTTGATAACGACACCTCCGATGTTCTGGGAATAGTAGAGATCATCAACCGTGAGAGGCTGATCACCTTTAAAAAATAAAATTGCAATCGCCTGGTAAGTCGCCGGATAGGCATTGATCGTATATTCGAAAGATTGCGTACCGCGCGGAATAACACTGCTATAGCTCAAATCCAGGAGGGAAATTGATTCCGACATCGGATCACGGGGGGATGCAACCACAATGGCGCTCGTAAACGAAGCCGGCCAAACACCGTTAAATTGTACCGTTCCTAAAATCCTGGCTTGGTCAGTTCTTCTTATTTTAGACCGATCCACGGAAAAATTGATTTCCTCAATGACAGATGTATCCGAAGGAATTACAATTGCGCCGGGCATTAAAGAATCAGATCCTTCAAAATACAATCCGCAGATACTTGAAAATTCCCAGGCCGCTTCCTGTTTTCTCCATGCTGCTCCCACGATTTTATAATTCCCCGGTTCCAGATAAAAGGAGTATGAATAAGACGATACATCTATGGGAATCGGTTCTCCTAAAATCAGGTCATTAATATCAGCAGGAGGAAATCGGGTCGCGGATACCAGCCGTAATTCCCCTGGCTGGACAGGCCATTCACCGGTAAATGTGATTTTTCCCCGAATGCCACTGCGTACGGGTTCGAGACCATGATCGATGTTACAATGGATAAGCAGTAAAATGACAACCGCTAAAACAGAATAGAGTATATTTTTCATAGACCTTGTCAACGATATTCATATTTTGAATTTTAATAATATAAACAGAATTCGATTAAAATGTCAAGCACTCATTTATATAATCGAATTGCAGGTCATTTTTAATTTCAAGAAAATAATTCCTCCAGCCATTCGCTTCTGCCAAATAAAACGGAAACAGTATTGAATTTAATGATGATAGATTGTATATTGTTTTTAAATTAAACAGGTTTTCTTAATATGGATAATGGAGAATATAAAATGAAGCATACTATACTCGCGTTTAACTTGATTATTTTTTATGCACTTTTTTCTCATTCCCTTGCCGAAGATTCCATGACGAAAGCGGACAGTCTTTTTGAACAAAGGAATGCGATATTTAATGCAGCAGAATTGCTCGCTGATTCCGATAATGTTAATGAAGCCATTTCGCTCTATCAAAACGAATTCGATACGAACGCTGATTCCTCCAAAAAGCAGGAGGCCCTCTGGAAACTGCTGCGCGCCTATTATTTTAAGGGTAATTTCACGACAAAGGACAATAGCGATAAAAAACAAATTTTCTCAAAAGGCATTGAAATAGGAGAAAAATATCTTGATGAATTCCCCAAATCTGCAGAAATCCACTGCTGGCTGGGCATTCTTTGGGGGTATTGGGGCGAAGTTCACAGTACACTCACGGCCGCACGAAAGGGAGTTCCGGGCAGAGTCAAATATTATGCAGAAAAAACCATCGCATTGGACGACACCTGTCTCGACGGCGGGGGCTACCGCATGCTGGGGAGATTGTATTTTAAAGTGCCCAGAATTCCGCTTCTCATGAATTGGCCTTCCAAAAAAAAGTCGCTCGAATATCTCGAGAAAGCTTATGAGATTGCCCCGGAGAATATGCTGAATAAATTGTATTTGGCCGAGGTACTATTCGCAAACAACAAGGATGAGCGCGCTCGAAAACTGCTGACAGAAATCCTGAATACGACAGAAATCAAACACGGACTGGCTGTGGATACATGGGTGAAACGTCAGGCAGAAGAACTCATGCAAAAATATCCGGAGTAGCCTGAATATCTGTTATCCCTTTGAAAGGAAAACGTCCATGATTCGAATTATTCTCATCCTGTCACTGATTTTTATTGGATCGGCATACCCGCAGGACTTTTTCAATGATGAAGAGGGATCCTCGGAATCCGGGATATTGCTACCCAGTATTTCATATGAATTGAACGGTTTTATACGAGGGGCATTTTTCGGCGGTAAAGTTGTGGATAAAGAAGATTTTGAGATGAAATCCGGATATGGTGAACTGGGTTTGAAAATAAAGGCCCGAAAAGGAAGATTTGGAGACGGGTTTGCAGAAATCCGGTTCCGCCGAGGATCTGAATTTAATCAAACCCTGTCAGAATTTAACCTGCGGGAAGGTTATACCAGCGCCTATGTCGGGAATCTGGATTTTCATCTGGGACATCAAATCGTAGTCTGGGGACGGGCCGATGGATTCAATCCAACCAACAACATCACACCTCAAAACATGCTGGCTCGTTCCACGGATGAGGACGACCGCAGAGAGGGAAATTTTCTCGTTCGGACTTTGTATCATTGTCACCCCCTGCGCGTCGAAGGAATCTGGGTACCGCAGTATGCCCCTTCCGTGCTGCCCATCCAGCTGATCCCCTTCCCGGACTTTGTCAGAATGGGCGGTGCGGATAATCCGGATGCGAATTTCAAGAACAGCTCGGTGGCTTTGAAAATCGATCTCGAATTGAGCCGGTTCGACGGATCGATTTCCTTTTTCCGCGGATATATGCCCCTGCCGGGTATTTTCGTCTCTTCATTCGATCTTACGAGTTTTATCGCCACGGTTGTCACCAAACCCTATAAAATGCAGGTCCTGGGATGTGACTTTTCGACCACACTCGGATCGTTTGGTTTCCGTGGTGAAACGGCCTATCGTGATCCTGTTGAGGATTACCAATCCGAATCCAATCCCCATATCCCAAATCCCGATATTCAATACGTCCTGGGAATGGACAAAACAAAAGGTGATTTCAGTGTAGTCGTTCAATATATCGGCCGGTACGTGATTAACTTTAAAGAATTTAAACCCACTAGATCACCATTGGACGAACTTGAAATAAAAAATCGCATGATCTCTTCTCAGCAGGACGAAATCAGTCACGCTGTTTTCTTGCGTCCGTCTTTAGCATTATTTCACGAAACCCTGAATATTGAAATCATACGATATTACAGCTTCACAACGGAAGAGGGGCTTTTCCGTCCGCTTATTTCGTACAGTTTAACCGATGCGTTGACAATGAAGATTGGTGCGGAGTTGTATTCGGGACCGGAGAACACACTCTTCGGAACCATCGATGAATCACTGAGCTCATTTTTTGTTGAATTGAAAACATCGTTCTAAATACAAAAATAAACGAGTTGTTTATCGTGAATTCAAGTATCTAAAAATTTGAATAATAAAACCAAATATGAAAATGGAAAAATCAAAATGTCATATTAAAATGAAAAATGAAAT
>CAZTZL010000006.1:0-21933 GCA_964617625.1 uncultured bacterium | reverse complement strand
AAAAATGAAATCTTATTAATAAGGAATCTGGAATGAAAACATTGGCCGATCGTATCATTCAGTATCGATGGATTGTGATTGCAATATTTATACTGACCACAGTCGGTTTTACTCTGCTCATACCGAGAGTCGAAATAGACACGGACATCAAGAGCCAGCTCCCCAAAAATATGCCTTCCCGCATGGACACCGATACCATTGAAGAAATTTTCGGCGGCACGGAAATGCTCATGGTATTGATCCAGACGGATGATGTGTTAAATCCAGTAACATTGAAAAGGGTGGAAAAATTATCAAGAAAAATCAAACGAATAAAAGAGGTCGAGAAGGTTCTCTCAATTTTCGAATTGAAATCCATTCGCGGAGAAGATGGAACCATGATAGTGGAACCGGCCGTTAATCAAATACCGAAGAATGAGGAGGATCGGGAAATCCTTCGGAAAACCATCCGCGACAACGACATGGTGTATGGAAGTGTCATTTCCAAAGACTTCACAATTACGGCGATCATCGCTATGCTGAAAAACGATGTCCGGGACGATGAAATCCTTCCCAAATTCAAGGAAATTATTTCAAAGACACCCGGGAAAGAGAAGGTCATGCTGGGTGGACTTCCGGTAACGCGCGCTGCGATCGGTGTGAATATCAAACACGATATGCGCGAGCTCATGCCCCTTGGTATTTTCATCATGCTCGTTTTTTTATTCGTCTGTTTCCGAAGGCTCCGCGGTGTCGTATTGCCTTTCGTCATTGTACTGATGTCCATTCTGGCATCAATAGGATTGATCTCCCTCATTGGTTGGAAGATTCACATGGTGACAACGATTCTTCCCATCTTTCTGATCGCTGTAGCCAATGATTACGGAATTCACATGATCGCGAAATATCAAGAGGACAATGTTCCTTCCAATCATTTCTCGAGAAAAGAACTGGCAAAGCGCATGTTTCAAAGTTTGGGGAAACCGGTCCTGTTGACAGGATTAACGACGATGGCAGGCATGCTCTGTCTTTTAGGGCATATCTTAATTCCCGCAAAACAACTGGGGGTATTAACAGCTTTCGGAATTTTTTTCGCTCTGCTTGCCAGCCTGTTTTTAATACCGGCAATCATGTCCCTGCTCCCCCCTTCCAGACCCGTGCTTGCCCATATTTCGGACGGTCATAAAAAGAAACCGGTCATCGAACGGCTGCTCTGGTTCTTCGGCAGATTGGTATCTGAAAAGCCAAAATGGATCATTATCACAGCCTCTATTCTGTCCATTGTCTCCGCAGTGGGCGTATTCTTTGTCGTCGTGGACACCAATCCCAACGGATATTACCAGCAGGACAATCCTGTGGTTCTGGTGAATAATCTCATTGACACCCATCTGGGGGGATCTCAAAATATTTCCATAGTCTATCAGGGAGATATCAAAGACCCTGAAATCATACAAAAAATGGATGCGATGGAACATTCGCTTGAAACAATGGAAGAAGTGGGAAATACCACATCCATTGCGCGTGTCATCCGTCAGATGAGCCGGGCTTTGAATGATCCGGGTGAACCCATGTATAATCAAATCCCAAAAACGCGGAACGGCGTGGCTCAATATTTTGAACTCTACTCAATGAGCGGAAATCCGGATGATCTTGAGAAACTTGTAGATTTTCCTTTTAAGCATGCAATCGTTACCGCGCGAATCAATAAAACAAGCACGGTTGTGCTGAGACGCGTTGTGGAACGCATAAAGAACCTCGTTAAGAGCGATCCTGATGTGTTGCTTGTCGGTGGATTCGGTGTGGTTTTGTCCGATCTGGCCAAGGCAGTCGTGAACGGACAGATACTTTCTCTTTTTATGGCCACCGCCGTGGTTGCCCTGTTACTGATGATTCTCTTTCGTTCGGCTGTGGCTGGTTTAATTGCAGCTGTCCCTTTGGCGCTTTCGATTCTGATTTTATTCGGATTGATGGGAGTCTTCGGCATCGAATTGAATATCGTCAATGCCATACTCAGTTCGATCATGATCGGTGTGGGTGTGGACTATACGATCCATTTTTTATGGCGGTATCGGGAAGAACGAAAAGCCGGGTTGGACTATGTTCCGGCTGTAAAAAAGACACTGACCACTACCGGACGCGGCATTATTTTCAATGCTTTTTCAGTCATTGTGGGTTTTACAGTGCTTCTTTTTTCAAGCTTTCTTCCGGTTCAGTTTTTTGGATTTCTCGTTATTGTTTCAATTTTAGCCTGTCTGATAGGCGCTCTCGTGCTTGTTCCGGCGTTGTGTCTGATCCTGAAACCGAAGTTTTTGGAACCAAAAGTTATTAGCAATCAGGATAAAACACCCCCTTTTTTATTTCCCCCCTCAAGGGGGGAAAAATAAAGGGGGGTTCTATTAATGTGAAACTGAAAAAACTTCAATTTAACGGGAGGCTGTAATGAAACTCATCTATATATTAATGTTATTGATAATGCCAGCTTTTATATCTGCACAAAACGAATTAACCGCCCTCCAGATTGCCGAGCGCGCCCAGGAAGCCATTAAAGTCAAAGGTGTACAGGGTATTTCCGAAATGCGCATCATAGATCCGCAGGGACGGGAAAGGGTCCGAAAAATCAAACAGGTAACCAAGCTTTTCGATAATGGAAACACCGAGAAAAAACTCATTCGTTTTATGGCGCCTGCGGATGTGAAAGGGACTGGCTTACTGACGTATGATTATAAAGACAGAGATGATGATTTATGGCTCTATATGCCCGCTTTGAGAAAAACCAGGCGCATTGTCAGTACGGAAAAAGCGAAAAATTTTATGGGATCGGAATTTACTTATTCGGATATGACGCCCCCCTCCCTAAATGATTTCAACTTCAATAATCTTGGAGAAGAAGAATTCGACGGCACATTGTGTTACAAGATCGAATGGATTCCGAAAGATGATGACATTGCGGAAGAGAATGGATTTTCACGACGCATCACCTATTTCGGAAAGAAAGATTTTGTTATTCGGAAAGTGGTGTATTACGATCTGGACGGCGAATTGTACAAAGAAATGACTGTTCATGAAATCAAGGAACTGGACACAGTCAATCATAAATACAGGGCCAAAAATCTGGAAATGGTCAATCTCCAAAACGGCCGTAAATCTATTCTTTATAATGAACAGCTGGAATTTAATCCGAATATTAATGATGAATATTTTACAACTCGTTATTTGGAAAGAGAATAGAACAGAGTGATATTTCTCTTATAACGAATCCAGCAGTTGGGAAAAATCGGGTTTTATTTACAAATTTATTCAGTTCTTGATTTACGAATAATCAACAGCCAATGATCATTTCCGAATAAAACAGAAATCTCAACATTCTTTCGAAAATCGAACATCGTCATTCATTATTGGTTATTCCATATTGTATCTTTTCATCGGTTCGATTTAATAATTCAACAAAGATCGCTAAAAGATTTCATGATTAAGGTTGAAATCTCTATCTGGAATTCATGGTTTAGCTTTTCATGAAATCCTGAAGGATAAATTTTGTTTTTAAGGATTGCCGAGAGTCTTCCTGAACGATTCAATTTGTGCAACCAGGTCTGATTTTGGTGCAATCTTTTTTAGATGATCGACGACCGAATCTCCTTTTTTTAACTCGTATGTATTGTAATAAGCACGTGCCAAATTAAAAAGCATTTGTACATCATCCGGTTCCAATTGGCGGGCCTTTTCAAGAAATTCAATGCCCCTCTGTGTGTTGTTAAGCACCAGATTCAATTGCCCGATCCATTTGGCCATAAAAAACGAATCGTTGTATTTATATCCCCCAATTAGAATCTCCTGTGCCCGACTGTACTCATTTCTCGAAATCAAAAATCTCACGGCTGGCTCATAAAATAAATCAAGATTCGGTACGGTGTAAATCAGCGCCTTGTATTCTTCAAAAGCTTTTTCAAATTCTCCAATATTTTCATAATACTTTGCCAATTCAATATGCCCCAATTCCAAAGTGGATTCACCCGTCTTTAAAATATGAAGCGCTATGGAATCCGGCTTTGAGGCTGGCACATATTGATAAGCCACAAGATTCGGACCTGATTTTTTAAACGGCCATCCTCCTTTTAATTGGGCAATATTCAGTGCTGCATAGGCACTATCAAGAGGTGTAAAGCCCCAGTGATGCCGGTAATATGAACTCGGTTTTATAGAACGATCCGGCCAAACGGATGCAATCAACCGATTCTCGCGCATGGTATTGTAAAAAGCATCCGCTATTAAAAAATAACCGTCTATATTGGGATGGAGATGTTCGCACATCAGATTGTTCCCGATCAATCCGTGAGGAGAAGCGGCCTCAAAACAGGACTCCATCGGTACAACAGGGATGGAAAAATCATCTGCAAGATTATGTACAATTTGATTAAACTCTTCCGGTGCCCGGAAGGGCAGCACATCCAGATCTTTTGCACTATAGTAGAATTCCCGCGCCTGCTTGTACTTTCCTTGTTTTTCAAATCTTCTTGCTTTGCCAAATACCGTTCCGGCGGATGGCAATGACTCCTTTTCAACCGAAGCAAACGGGTAATGATCGCGAATATTGCTGACCAATTCACTGACTATGACCGGTATCCCTGCCTTTTTCGCTTTCATTAAAATATCGTGCAAATTATTTTGGAATTGTTCTTTCCCCAGTTTGTAAAGCTTGCTTCCGTGTATTATTTTGAGATCTTTTTTTACGATTCTCGTCATCACAGTCTGCATCGGATCATTATCGAAATCAGGACTTTTATTTCGATTAATCCGGTTTTGTATCAATCCGATCGCATCCCGAAGCAATAAAAAAGTTTTAAATCGTTGTAATTTTAAATAGGATTTCACGATCCCGCGATTCTTTCCCAGCGATTCCCTGGAAGCCATGCCCAACGCCCCGTAAAATTCATTATGGCCCGCATAAATCAGAATCGCATCCGGCTTCTGTTTGATGATTTCATCCATAAAATCCAGCAGGGTATAGCTGTTGATGGCGGTCATTGCCGTGTTGACAACTTCAATGCGGCGGTCTGGAAACGTGTCGGAAAGACGGCGGTTCAGTATACGTGGAAATGTCAAATTATTCCCATAGGGAAAACCGGCAGTCGTGGATCCGCCCAAAACAAAAATACGGTAGCCGTTTTTCGGTTTTTCTTTCAGAAAGAGATCTTTTCGGGGAGAGGGAATAAAGGAATTCTCATTAAAATACCGGCGCCCGACATTTCTGTTGATCCCGTAATATTTTGAAGTTTCATCAGGAGTTGAAACAAAAAGATGTGTATCGCCTCCGTAATTAAATATTCGTAAACCCGCTTCCAGCACCAGTAATAAAAACAAGGGAAGGAGCAGCGTGACAACCATAAAAATCCGTTTTTTTATCGGTGAAATCTGAACCCGGGATTTTTGTTTAATTTTCTTTTTTTTCATATCTTTTCTTCACCTTAAATCCATGATGTAATGATACCGCCTTCATTGAAAATAATAACACCTCTATGGGCAGCTTGCAGATAAAATTAATCTCAAGTGTGCCGCGTCATAGAGGTGTTCAATTTTGATAGATAAGAAAAGAAATATGCCTGTGATAACAGTTTTCTCTCACAGGCATATTCCCAATTCAAAGCAAAAATGACTACTTGAGTATCATCATCTTTTTGATCTGTGTACGTGAACCGGCTTCCAGCCTGAAGAAATAAACACCGCTTGAATATTTCTTCCCATCGAAAGTAGTTTCATACGCACCTGGTTTCTTGACTTCATCAACCAGAGTAGCCACTTCTCTGCCTAACACATCGAAAACGACAAGACGAACCTTCGATACCGACGGAATTTCGTACGCAATTCTTGTTGTCGGATTGAACGGGTTCGGGTAATTCTGCGCCAAATCGAACTTCAACGGCGCCATCGATATTGCTTCGTCCACATCTGAAGCGGGACATGCTTTCCCATCATAAGAAATACCGTGGCCGTAACCCGTCATATTGTTTTTCGGAATAAAATTGAGTTTGTTGTTAACTAAAAATTCAACTGTCCCAAGGTATTTGGGAGTATTCCAGATTTTATCATTACATACTGCTGCCCAGACAATGGCACCCTCGCGATTCGATGTGGGCAGAGTTCCATCATTATCTACGAGATTGATACCCAGACCGAATTTTTCACCAATAGCAGCTGTGATAGGCTCACTTCCTCCCAGCGAATCCAGCTTGATAGCCATTTCCAGTGTATAGCCGCCGGTCATGGTTCCGCGTGCGTACTTCTTTGCGGTCTCATCGAGCCCATCCAGATTACTCGTTTTTTGACCCGTTGTTGCCTTTGAACTGTCTATCGCAGTAAGAGTTGTAGATCGGGAAATACCATTTGGAGGACCACCACTTTGAGTACTGTCAGTAGGCTGCCCGTCCACTTTCAATTCCAGACAGTCATTTTGAAAAAAATTGGTGATATTAGCTGATGACACGGTATCATCAGTAATCTCCGCATAGAGATAAAACCACGTATCATCCCAGGCACTCCATAACTTGGCAGACATATCAGCGTTGCTTGAAGGTTCACCGCCGGCGCCAACGCTCCAATGGCAATGTTGCACCTGTACATATCCATCAGTACCTCTTCTCAATGTCCAATAGAAAGGATCCTTTTTGCCGTCGATTTGCATATAGAATGGAGTCCCGTCATAAGGAACTGGATTGGTTTCGGCAGTCATCCCATTGGTTGAACTAAACGATATCTTATTATCAGCTTTAAATTTAACTGTTCCAAGATAGTTAGGTGTATTCCAGATATTGTCACTGCAAACGGCACCCCAAACAATAGCAGCCTGACGGTTCGATGTAGCAAGTTTGCCATCATTATCAACAATATCAATTCCGAGACCAAATACACTGTCTACCATTGCATTGATATGTTCAGGTCCACCCAATGAATCCAATCTGAGAGCCATTTCCAGGATATAGCCGCCTGTCATTTTTGCACGAACAATTTGTTTATTTGCAGCAGAGAGATTTTCCAGGTTGCTGACCAATCCCGTCGCATCCGGCGTATCCAGTGCGGTGATCGTATTCGTTGATGAAAGTCCGCCCGCTGTGGGAGGTCCACCAACTTTACTGCCATTGATTAGTCCGTCCACCTTTAATTCCAGGCAGTCATTTCGAAAGAAATTAGCAGTATTCACTACTGATATTGTATCATCCATTATCTCTGCATAGAGATAAAGCCATGTCGGATCCCAGGCGCCCCAAATCTTGGCAGATAAATCAGCATCACCATGAGGGATACCAATGGCGTCGAATGCATATGATTTTATCTGAATATACCCGTCATCCGGTCCGCTCAGAAGATGATAAAAAGGATCCGCTATACCATCCACGACGATTCCAGTCGGAACAGTTCCATCGTAGGGAAGTGTGTTGGTGACACCGGTCATATTGTTTGTGGGAATGAACTTGAGTTTGTTGTCCGCCAAAAATTCAACCGTGCCGCAATACTTCGGTGTGTTCCAAACTCTATCCGTCAAGAAGGCTGCCCACTGTATGCTGGCATCACGTGCGCCTGATGCATTGTCATTGTCATGGTTCTGGACGGCACAACCGAATACATTCCCCACACCAACATCGACAGATTCAATTGTAGTTTTAAGAGTATCCCATGGAATGGCTGCTTCAAGGACATATCCGTCAGCAGTTGTTTTCCGGAATGAATTCGGCAGATCTAAAGCGCCTGTAACACCGCCGGTGGAATCCAAAGCTGTCATTCCAAGAGCAACAATAGAATTGGCAACACTGTCTGTCGCTTGGGGATCGACCTTGATTTCGAAACCGTCGTTGTTGTATGTATTGGCACTCGACATCGAAATAATGTCGTCTTTCACCTCTTCATAGAAATAGAGGTAGTCATCATCCCACGCAAACCACATCTTGCAAGATAGATCCGCATCACCATCTGGATATCCATTATCATTGCCGGTAAAAGCCCGCAACTGCAGATATCCGTCATCGGGACCAGTCAATGTCTCATAGAAAGCATCTTTCTGACCGTCGACAACAATGAGCTGCGCAGATAGGAACGGCACGAACACAAGGAATGCCAATGCAATCCCAAAAATAATTTTCTTCATTTTCCCCTCCATGTTTTTTTAAAATCCTGTTTAGTTTTAAAGTGAAAACTGATATTCCTCCTCCAATGTCAACTTACTACGATGCATTATCCCTAATAAGCTGACTGATTCTGCCTCCTTTCCGGTTATAAATGAAAAATTATACGATTGACAATCTCTATTTCTGGAATATATCTGTTTATAAAGACAGAACACCAAATATATACATGAATTGCATAAATGGAAACCAATCCTTATACGCATAGTAAAAATGTACGTCTTCTACCATCATATCAGGAAAATATATTTATGGAAGTGCTTTGAAAATACTTACATATATATAAAAATAAATTGAATTTGTCAAGACTTTTAATATAAAACTTCCCGTACCGATCTATCGAATAAATCATAAAAGAAATCCCTGTTTTTGATCATTCGATGACTGGTTATTTTGGTTTCTGTACCCAATTGTCTTCTTCGGGCGTCGCGCCTGTTGTACGATCCACTTTGACTCTCGGGTCTAGTTTTGCATTCACTGTTTTTTTATTGTCAAAAGCGACCCGCGTCAATTTCTGCCACTTTGTGTGGACGGGTTCAGTGGTAAGTTCAGGTACGTTATAAGTTATCAGATACGTGTCGTAAAAGGAAGGATCTTTCTGCGGAAGGATAAATGGTTTGTGGAATTCTCCGTCTTTATCAATATAGGCAATATAAGGCCTTGCACAAAAACCGTTGTCCCGTTTACTGCTGAAAACGACCCATCGGCTGTTGCTGGACCAGGAATGATAAGTATCAGAAGCATGATCACTATTGATTCCTGGTTTGCTGACTTTTCCCGTTTGAATATCCATCACATAAAGATCACAATCGGCTATATAAATGGGAAAGTTACTGTAGCTGGCCATGCAAAAAAGTAGATATTTCCCGTCCGGTGAAACACGCGGCATTGTGATGCTTTTATGGGTTTGACTGGACGAGAGTACGGTTTCCAGCTTTCCGAAGCGTTCCGTTTGGGCATCATAAGGGATACGCATCAAATCATATTTGATTTGCTTATAAGACAAGTCCCCGTCTTCTTTGTAGAACGACTCGAATTTCGGCGCGCTGCAAAAATAGAGAGCCTTCCCGTCCGGAGCCCAGCTTGGAAATGTTTCCAATCGTTCGGGATCTGAAATCATCGGACAGGTTGTAACCGTATTCGTACCAATCTGATAGATAATCAAATCGGATGCCCTGTCCAAAACATCCCGGCTCTCCCCCTTTGCATGAAAAAATTGCTGGAGTTTGTTCACAGAGAATGCAATAAGCTGTCCGTTCGGATGCCACGAAGCATAGGCACCTGCTTTATTGAAATCTGTGGATGTATTGATTTTTTGGACCTTTCCGTTCTGTATCAGCATGGTTCCCGACGCAGGGCCGCCTCTCATGTGAAAAATCATCTTGTCGGTTTGATTCTGATAAAACGTGTGACAATTCATACAGTTGCCCGCAGTGACCTGGTTGTTCAGGAAACACTTTTCACTGAAATCTTCAAGGTCCCTTTGATAAAGACCCATTTTGTTATAGTATTTATACTGCGGTTCGATCAAGCGATAGGATAAAAAAGAATCGATTTTTTCATTTGCGATTTGAATGGAAATAGGGTTGAAACGACTCCATTCATTTTTGTCATGTTCAACATAGACATCAAAAACAATCGGCTGTCCCGGATTACCACTCAGCATTTTCTTCCATTGAGATAACGGTATTCTGATTTGAGTATTTTTCGAAAATACAGTGATCGGTTTCCCGTGGGTCGAATGGATACTTACTAAATACCGGAGTCCGGGTTCAAGAACCATAAAATTCAACGGCGCAATATTCGGAGGAATCACCGTGTCAGAATAATCGGGATGCATTCGAGGTGTATGCCCTATTTCTTTATACTTTTCCGGAAGTCTATCTTTCCTTGAAAATGAAACACATGCAACCAGTGCAATGATAAAAATAGTACCCATTCCAAATATTTTATGATGTCGCCGCATGCTCATCCAGCTTCTGTTTTGGGTTTATTATACATGAGATAGTACCAGAACGTATCTCCGTGGTTTTTTTGTAAATCCTTTTGAGCTGCGTTCTTATTGCCTTTATGGTCACTTAATATTTTTTCAAATTCTTTGTACCTGTTGACTGTCGCAAGACTTAAAACATAACCGGGTAAATCGATTTTTCTTTTACCCGTTATTACCATATAAATGAGCAGGGCTTCTTCATAATGGCTCGGAAGAAAATGGTAATTAAAATCTCTGATTCGTATGATATTTTCAATGAATGAATCTAATTTACCCTCCAATAGAGAATAAGCCATGAGATATTCAAAAGCCATTTTATTCTTCTTGCCCAGAAGAAGATTTTTTAAATCCATGTCCAATCTTTTGGGAACAGCGACAAAATCAAAGTCGGTCATCAGGGAATGTATATGCTCAAGCTGCGGATTCTTTCGCAGCAAAGAATCATTGTCAACGTATTGTTTGATATTTTTGGACCAGTTTTTATAAAACAGGGTTTTGCTCAATTTGGATAAATACATCATTGCCGCGCTTTTCTCACCCTTTAAAAGATTGGTAATCGCAAGACGTTGAAGAATGCGGGGTTTTGCTCCTTTCTGGGACAACCCCTCGTGGGCCATGTGTTGGGCCTCGTTGACATATCCAAGCTCGAAAAAGAGATCGCTCTTGAACATCGGCTGTTTGAAATTATACTCTTCAGTTAAAGACAATCCCCATGTCCCCCATTTCTGTGGAAAAGAGAACATTCTGCTCGATAATTGTCCGGTGTGATACAATGCCCTGTTTGTAAAATAGGCCATTCTAATGTCATCCATCGGAGAATGTCTGGCGATTGTAAGAATATCTTCCCATCTGCCGCCCTGAGAGAATTGATCCATTCGTAACAATGTATTCGTATTTTTATCAAATGAAATAAAAACCAGCACCAAAACAATCAATAGCAGTGCTACTGCCTGAACGAGCACGCTCAATGTAATCTTTAAAAACCGGGTTCCCTTATTTAAAAAACCGAATACTTTCTGCAGTCTTTGCGATGCGGCTTTCCAGTGTGCTGATGCAAATATTAGTATAAGGGGAAAGACCGCATAAAGAAGATACGGTGCCACAGACGGTTTATAGAGATTGTTAAACGGCAGCGCATAACTGTAACTAAATTTTAAAGTGATCATGAACAGAAGCTGTACAGATAGATAGGGAATGGCGACCGGAATCAGGAAATAAAAAAGAAGTGACCATATCCTTTCTTTTAACGGATGTTTTGTATATAAAAATTCATGGAGAACACACATCAGTGCAAAAAGAAAGAGATGTCCTGCCGTTAAAAAATAAAGCAGTCCTGCGACGAGCGTATAAATAATGAAACGGAACACAGCCTTTTGGGAAGAGATTTGAATTGATAGAATAAAAAAGCCAAGTACGAGCAACAACCCCAGATCGGCAGAAAGAGTGTGTTCATAACTGCTGTGAAGAACAAGTATTAAAAGAACGGGGATAAAAGAAATAAAAAAAATATTCGCAGAATCACTCACCAGGCTTATCATCCTGGATGTCAGGAAATACAAACAGCCTGCAAGCCAAGTAATAATCAAAGCCCCAAGCCACGGATAGATGAAGAACTGGGACAGAAACGCAGATGCATAATCAGCTAAACCGCCGGGATATTGCATAAACTGATTAAAAAATGCCGAATCGGATAAAAAGAGAGTATCTTGAGATTGATTGACCAGACCGGGATCAATTCTCAACCAGACATAGAGATAAAAGAGGAGAAAGAAAAAAAATGTAAACATCCCCTTGAAAAGATTTTGCGTTGGCTGTTTCACACTTTGTTGCGAATTCATGGCACTTTATACACTTTATCAATTTTAATAATACAGAGATAAAGTAATATATGAATGAATAAATGTCAATCTTTTTTTATTTGTTATTGAGAAAGGAAATTTTCATTTTTTTATATCCGCCAAACCTGTAGTATGATACTTAAAAACAGTTTTATATTATGATCACAGTATATTACTTCAATATTTTTTTGGCACAGGAAATACGATACGATATTTGGTTCCATTCCTTCTCGAATGCTGAATAACGCCGTCAATCTGCTGGACCAGAATATTTACCAATTTAAGACCAAGGGATTTGTTTTCTTTAAATGCATCACTCGGGAATCCTATACCATTGTCTTGTACGATCAATTCATAAAATTCATCTTTCAACTTTCGGGAAACAATCGTTATCAATCCCTCCCTTTTCCGGGGAAATGCATGTTTGATGGCATTGGTGACCAATTCATTAAGAATCAATCCGCAGGGAATCGCAATATCAATACTGAAAGTAACATCTGAAATGGAAGTATTGATAATGATTCGTTCATTAATTTGATAGGCACTTTTCAATTTATGTATCAAAGACTGAACGTATTGTTTTATGCGAATACTTGAGAACTCGCCGGATTGATACAATTGCTCATGGACCAGAGCCATTGTATAAATTCTGTTTTTGCTTTGCTTGAAAGCAACAAGCGAATCTTTATCCTGTATATGTTCGGATTGAAGATTGAGTAAGCTGATGATAATCTGTAAATTGTTTTTTACACGATGATGAATTTCTTTTAAAAGAATATCTTTTTCCTGCAAAGCTTTTTTAATTTGTTCTTCCGCATATTTACGGTTTGATATATCACGGACAAAAACCAATATCATCGGCTGTTCTTTAAAAATGATTTTGACAAGACGAATTTCAGCAATATAAGTGCTGCCGTTCTTACGTTTGTGAATACCCTCGATTGTTTTATATTCACCAGGTTTTAGTTTTTCCCAATGCATTTTTCTGTGTTTTTGAGTGACTATTGCAGCATCAATTTCCGCAACATTCATTTTTAATAGTTCTTCCTTTGAATATCCCGTGAATTGACTAGTGAGATTATTCGCAAGCAAAATATTTCCCTTAAGATCATGGATAACGATGGAATCCGCTGCTTTTTCAATAAATGTTCCTAATCGTTCTTCGCTCTCGCGCAATGCATCTTCGATATATTTTCGATCTGTAATGTCATGGATAAAAATCGTTTGCATTCCCGAAGATGAAAAGTTGGAAACAAACTGACAGGTCCGTTTTTCTCCATCTTTGCGTGTGATTAAAGCCTCGATTTGATAGGATTGCTTATCCTGAGTTGTTGTATCCATTTTTTTAAACATTGCTTTTCTATATTCAGCATCAGGATAAACTTTTTCAAACCATGTTTGAACATCTGGTATCTCATTCCTGGAGTAGCCGGAAATCTTTTCTAACTCTCTATTAAAAATCAGAATTTCCCCATTTTTATCATAAACACCGATTCCGCAGGGAGCAATTTCAAGAAAATCGTGATTCGGTGCTTTAACTTTTGTTTTAGAATTTTCTTCAATCCCATGCTTTTTTTCTGATTGTTCCAATTCCGAAACACGCTGCCTGAGCTGCGCAATTTCATTGATCAAATCTTTTTTGGTCATGTTTTTATCAGACATTCAAATACCATTACATATAAGATTTGTATACTGTTTAAGAAACCAATCGCCATCCACTTCCAGGCTTATTTCAATTAAAAGAAATAATAACCCCTTAATAGAAACAGGGAATATCTGCTCATGTCAAACAGACAGACTTGATTTATTAAAATTTGACCGGCGAGATTCAGAAATTTGGTAACAGGTATCTTTATTCAAGCGCGTGCAAAAGTTGTATCATTTATCGATAGAAGAATCCGCAAGATATGTCACAAATAGCATTAATCTGTTTCAACATACTGTTGCAATACTGGTATTAAAGTACAGTAAGAATAAATCAAATAAATCAAAAAATCAAGTGAATTTTTTGACCAATCCGTTAAACCGTCAATAAATTATTTTGATAAAAATTAAAATTAGGCAATAAAAAATAATACCGTTCACAGTCCGTATTTATACATATGAAAAAATCCCGGCATTTTATTGCCAGGGTTGAATTGTTTCCATTTTTATCTTTAATTGTTCATTTTAAAATTTATATTGAGAAAATCATGATTCGATAAATTCATTCCCCACTTTTCGAGCACGTTCAGGCTTATCCAGATCAATACCAATCGCCAGACCGATCTCAACAAGAAGATTCCATCCGGCACTCAGAAAAATATATGGATTCATCTCTCCTGTATCGGGAACACGAATGGTTGTAAAAGGTGTTTCTCTGGCAGCAATGGCAATCACTTTCAAACCCACACCCCTAACCAACACTTCCTCGAATTTTTCAATCTCTTCTTCAATGGGGTCTATCACAAAAACCACGTCTTCTTTTTCCATCACCTCTTCAATGCCGTGCACGGCATACGTCCCTTCGAGAAAATCGGATTTCTTACGGGTAATCTCATTGGTTTTAAGCGTTAACTCCTCAGCCACACCATCATTCAATCCGGCAAAATAGATCGTTGGAGCTTTCACTGCGATTTGAACAATTTCGCTGGCAATGGGCAAGGTCAGCGCGGTCCGCACTGCATCGGATAAACCGGAACAAACGGGTGACATATCCTTGTTTCTGAGATGCCAGAGAATGGACTCAAAAAACAAGGCCTGCTCAATCACACTTTTTGTTGCAGCTACGGCCTGCTCCCATCCACATTGAAGTACAAAGGTTTGCCGGCAGTCTTCTTCAAGAAGTGTACCTTTATTAGCCGATAAACCATAACAGTGTTGATGTCCCTCCTTTTTCAACCGCTGGGCCAGGAGCACAACCTCCTTGGTCCTGCCGGAATTGGACGCACAGAACACAGCGAATTTCGATAGATCGTACTGGTTGGATTGCCGCGAACCATCGGTCGTAATATTAAGATCCACTCCCAATGTCATTGCCTTCCGGATGGCATTCTTAGCCGGAAAGATACGGCTCGAACCTTCTCCGGTCAATAAAAGCCTGCCCACAGAATCAATGGATCCGGCGACTTCCCCGGTCTGGGAAGGATTAAAATTTTTCACTACTTCTACGGTGTCCATCATTTCCTGAACCAGTGCGAACCGGGCATAGCGGTTGTCATCCAAGTCCATTCAAATACTCCTTTTTTTAATAACGGGATTTTAATTTTTTGAGGAATTACATTATCTTTTTTATAGCCGAGACAACCTTTTTAAATTGAACAGTCTCTTCTTTCACCTGTTTGACAAAGTCGTTGTTTTCCGCTGTCCCCACTACCGCTTTCATTTCATCCGAATTCCTGTAAGTAATCTGCCGGAAAGGATTGTTAAAATCTTTTTCCCGGGATGCAACCACCTGATCGCAGATATAATTCTGAATTTCCACAGCCCTGTCCAGAGCCTTGTGCCACAAATCGTTGGTAAGTTTGTTGATATTGAGAATACAAAGCAGTGCAGCATAGGCATGGCGTTGTTTGGTAAGAGGATAGGCTTTGTTAAAAGCATCGTATTTTTTATGGATCGCCTCCCATGTGGTGAGACGGCCCGAACCAATACCGGTACGCAAACGATCCACTTCACGTCCGGGAATGAGCTGCCCGCCAAGATTGACCCATTCTTTTTCCCGCTTACCTCGGAGCGCTCTGTGCATACTCTCAAGAGAGGCTTCCGGATGATCTTTCAAATAATCCAGGAGATTTTTAATTGCATAATAGTGAAGCATTTGGCCGTAGGCATGATACGCTTCGTATGCTTTCAGTATAACAACTTTTCGCCGGGATTTCTCCATGTTCTCACCCAGGATTTCCAGATCGTTTATCTGATTAATAGAACCCTGGAGGATATTTCTACCCGATTCGATCAATGCGGCTTCATCCATCGAAACAGTGGTGTTTTGATTTTTACGCTGATTTGCTTTGCCGGTCCACAATTCCAGTAAACCGCGGGCGTGGAAAATTTCCTCGACGGTATCCGGTGCCAGCGCATCAAATTCGATGTACTGAATTTTGTTCTGACGCTTATCACGCACCCTGAATTTACCTGCGTTTCTGGCCAGCGCATACATATTATAAAGCCACCAGAAAGCAGGAAGAACTTCCAGACAGTTTTGAGATACATTGTTATTTAGCAGAGAAAATGGCAGAGGGATATCCATTTCTGCCGGATAATCAGCTTTGGATAAAAGAACAAAGGAGGCAAACCGGCACGAATGTTTCACACTTGTGCAGAGACCTGGCCAGAAGCCGCGTCCCGCTTCGATTTCATTGTCATTGGACCGGCTGTTGTGATTCGAACCGATCGTAGCGCCTGCAGCAAGATTGCTCTGTCCCTTAACCACGGAAGCGATCAAAAAGGAATTGTTATGATGCTGTTCGTGAGCCGGGAAAATGAGGTTGTTCAACACTTCACAGCAGGAGATAGTGGAATTGTCGCCAAGGAAAGAGTTGATCAGTCGTGCACCGTATTTGAGATTGGCATGGCTTCCCAGTATAAAACGGACCGCTTTGCAGCCATAAAAAATATGACAACCGGGACCGACAATCCCGTTTACCATCTCGACACCCTCCCCGATTTGCGTCGTTTCTAATTCTGTGGAGTGGATCGTCAGATTCTTTAGTTTGTTTGCTCCCTTGATGTAACAATGGTCGCCGACTTTCACATCTTTGATAATCCGTGAATGCTTGATCACGCATTGTATACCCACGGTCCCGTAATATCCGCGGCGGGCATCGAAGCGGTTTTGTGTGATTTCTTTTAATTGTTTTTGCAGGGGAATATCGTCTCTGTATTTGGCCCACAGGGTTGCATCAGCAGGGATCATGCCGTCGAAAGGAAGGACGCGCCGGCCTCCGGCTTCATTCATCAAATCCAGCCAGACACGCACCTTTTCCTGTTCACCTTCCTTAAGAATTCCGTTTCCGAATTTGGCGTGATTGGTCGTATGCATTTCGCCAATGTTGGCAAGAAGACACCTTTCTCCGATAATATAATGGGCCAGGTATCGGACATCGTGAATACCGACATCATCACCGATATCACAGGCCACAATCCGGCTGTTGGTAATTCCTGCTAACATCTGGAGATCGTGATGTTCGAGAATTATATTTCGAAGTTTACCAAGACGGACCAATCCAAAGAATTCAGTGTTTCTAATTAAAGCCGGATTAAAAGGATCGGAAACCCGAACATCTTCCCAGCTGCTTGCGGTATTCCCGTTTTCAGTAAGTATTTTAATTTCATCTGCTTTTAAATGCCGGAAAGTATTTTGAGGCCGGTTCAATTGGCGGTTGCGAAGGTAGTACTCATTTTTCCCTTTGGGAAGAAAATCCCCGGCAATAAAGTGAACACCCATTTTACCAGCAGGTCGAATCGAAATCGCATCCATAGGATCACCCTTTGAGTTAATCGCGAGTGCATTCTCAAGCCGCCACTATTTTAAGTGTTTGATAAAGCACCGTCTCCGCTTGTGCTGTCTCCGCGGGAAATATTTCCACTGCGCCTGCACCAGATGGTTCGTTTCCAATTCCGGATTGGATTCGGCCTTTTTAATGCCCAGCTTTTTATAGACAAGATTCATCTCGTTGATCATGACGGCATTGATCCCCTTGCCCTGATAATCGGGATGCACTGCGACAAGATAGAGATCCGCCCGGTCGTTCTTCTTTAATGCATTAAGAAGATGGATAAATCCAAAAGGAAGGATTCTGCCCCGGCATTTCTGCAGGGCTTTTGAAAGCGACGGCATGGTCACGCCGAATGCAACCATCTTCCCTTTTTCATCGAGAATGACGGGCACAAATTCGGGTTTCACGAAACCGAAATACTGCTTCACATACGCATTGACCTGTTTTTCAGTGAGCGGTACCACGCCGTATAAATTTGAGTAGGCCACATCGATCAGATCGAATAAATCTTTTGCGTATTTAAGGAGTTCTTTTTTATTCCGGGCATTGAGCAAACGAAGTTTATTCCTCCTCAGTGCAATTTCAGCAACACGGGCAATTTTTTCATTGGGTTCTTCGGGCACGGGAAGTTCGTATTCCATCCAGTCCGTGTCTTTTTTATATCCCAATTGCGTTATATGTTCCGGATAGTAGGGATAATTATAGATGGTAGCCAGCGTACCCAGTTCATCAAAACCCTCTATGAGCATACCCTCATAATCCAGATCAGTAAATCCGAGCGGGCCGTGTACGGCCGTCATCCCCTTTTCTTTTGCCCAATTTTCAGCGGTTTCCAGAAGTGCTTTCGATACTTCTTTGTCATCGATAAAATCAATCCAGCCGAAACGGGCAAATTTGTTTTTCCATTTATCAATGTACAGTTGGTTGATAATTGCGGCAATACGTCCCACGATCCGCTTGTTTTTATACGCCAGCCAGTACTTCGCCTCGCAATGTTCAAAAGCGGGATTTTTGTCTTTGCGCAGCGTGTTCATCTCATCCATGAAAAGGGGCGGAACCCAATACGGATGGTTTTTATACAGCTTATACGGGAAGCCGATAAATTTTTTCAGATCTCCCAATGTTTTGACTTCTCTCATTTCAATAGACATGGGTTGCTCCTATGTATTTTTTGATAAAGTGTAGACGCAGGAGATGCATTCTCTGGATCGAACATGGATCTTATTTACCGATATAAAAAAGGCTCTTATCTATATCCTGGACAAACAGAATACAAATCTTAAGGAAAATACTTGGGGAGCCTCTTCCTAAAATCGACAGTGAATGCATAAAATTACCGACTATTTCCTTAATTGTCAAGAATATTTTCCCGATAGTTGAAGACCAATATTTCGAGAGAATCATTAGTGATTGAAGAATTTGTAAAGACAATCCGCTTTATGATATGAAACTTCTGAAATATTGCATAAAAATCTGAGTGTTTTCGTTTAGAAATGATAACGACTTGCATCCACTATAAAAAGGTATACAATATTATCTCCTCCTTTTTTCAAAGGGGGAGATTAAGAGGGGGTTAAAAATATTAGTAATTTTCAAGTTGTTTTGATTTAAGGCATCACTCTTCTTCTGTGATCATATCATAAAATTTGACGATGTTGCCCTGATCTTCACCAGCGTTAAACTTTATGGCAGCTCTCGGATGCTGATTCAAAAAGCCCGTAATCATATAGGGTATATCCGGCCCCCACATGAGAGTTTTGCGCAGCGGTTCGATATGATTCTGAATACATTCCAAAATGGGCCTGAGCTTGAATTTCGGATTGTGCAGAAATCCGAGGAGCAGTTCCGTGGAACAGTTCCCCGCCCCGCGGCCAAGTCCGGCGATACTGCCGTCTAACATGTTCGCGCCGACAACAATGGCTTCGATGGTGTTGGCATAAGCCAGCTGCTGATTGTTGTGTGCGTGCATACCCACAGTTTTGCCGTTGGGCTCTGCATACTGGAGATATTTTCTCAATAAATAATGCACCTGCTCACTGTACAAAGCGCCAAAACTGTCCACGAGATAAATAACCTCCGCTTCGGAACTGGCCAGCAATTCGAGGGCTTCATCCAATTCGGATTCTTGAACCGTCGAAATGGCCATGAGATTCACCGTGGTTTCATACCCTTTGTCGTGTGCATCTTTGATCATATCCATGGCAGCCGGAATTTGATGAATATAGGTGGCAATGCGGATCATATCCAGAACACTCTGTTTTTTGGGCAGAATGTCCGTGTGATAGTCGGTCCGTTCGGCGTCCGCCATGACAGAGAGTTTAAGAGAAGTATCGTTTTCTCCAACGATCCGGCGGATATCCTCTTCTGTGCAATGTTTCCAGGCTCCAAACTCATCCGTGGAAAAAATACGTTTCGCACCTTTATAGCCAAGTTCCATATAATCGATACCCGCATCGACACACGCGTTATAGACCGCTTTCACGATTCCATCTTCGAACCGGTGGTTGTTCATCAATCCGCCGTCCCGGATGGTACAGTCCAGCACTTTGATTTCCGAACGGTAGGAAATCCACTTCCGGGCGAAGCTGTCTTTTGTTTTTGAACTTTTTATTGTTTTGTTCTCGACGTTTTTATCCTTTGGCTTTTCCATGTTTTTTCCCTTAATGGTTGATTCAATTTGATGAAAAATATTCTTCATGTTATTTAAAACCTATTTAAAATGCTGCCTGTTTTAATAATGCCGCTTTGTCCCGTTTTGGGTACAATCCGGGATGAGGTTGTAAAAATACCCACATTTTTTGAAATTGTCAAGAATATTTTCCATCATAATGAATATTTCCACTGAAGAGTATAACGAAGGATTACAATTCAATCACAGCATAGTATCAAAAATACAGAGTCCGGCGAGTGTTCGCCACCTTACCAAATGATGACAGGATGTGACAAAAAAAATCGATAACAAGAATTTAAAATAATATGAATTGTCCTTGATTTCTTCAAACATTTCCATTATTTTTATCTTAACTATTTAGGAGAAAAATGTGAATTATTTAAGCATATTTCTGATTGTAGGTGGCGGATCTCTTATCGGAATTATACTGTGGTTTGCTTTATATTATAGGAATAAAATTTCGAAAGTGTCCACTCGTCAGCTATTCATTATCATTCTGACCGTCGGGCTCACCTGTCGTATTATTTTTTCATTACTCACACCGACCTTTTATGCGCCTGACGCACAAGCACATGTCAAGTATGTGAAATACCTCGCTGAGAACCACTCATTCCCCGTCCAGACAAGTCGAACATTTTCGCCTACAAAAGATTGGGAATATTATCAACCCCCCCTTTACTATTTGTCATTGACTCCCCTTTACCTGCTATCCGAAAGATTATTTCAAGACACCGCTGTAACAGTGCGTTTCCTCCGCATATTTTCAATCATGCTATGGGGCATAACAGTATTATTTACTTTTAAATTTTTGGAAACGTTAAACGTGCATGATACTTTTATAAAAACATTTGTGGTTGCTATGGTTTCTTTACTTCCCGCATATACCTTTTTTTCCTCAGTCATCAATAATGGCAATCTTTTGGTCGCTATCGGCAGCGGAATATTATACTTGGCAGTACAGCCAAAAACATCGATAAAAAAATCGGTGCTGATGGGCATCCTGCTTGGTTTGGGATTATTAACCAAGCTCACGGCGGTAGTTTATATCATTTTGATTGTGCTTATATTTCTGGCCGGATTGATAAGAAAAACTACCGGTTTGGCAGCGATCCCCCGTCTCATTCTGCCCATAATACTCGCCGCACTTATTTGGTCGCCCTGGGCCTGGAGAAACTGGAATCTTTATGGCAGTATCACTGCCGAAGAAGTTGCCAATGTTCTTTACCGGTGGAAATCGGTAGTCATGGCAATCAGAAACACATTGGAATATATGCAAAAATCATTCTGGGCTGTTTCCGGCATACATAACAATATCAGTTCCTTCTATCCAATAATCGGAAAACATATTTTCTATTTTGCTATCATAGGGCTATTCTATGGGCTGTTTTCCAAAAGAGAAAAGTTGATCCATATTGTACAAAAGAATTCCAATTTTATCATTGCTTCGGCATTGACAATTTTTATTAATCTGATACTTGTATTCAGATTCGGATTACTCTATCGTCAGGGACAAGGCCGGTTCCTTTTCCCTCTGTTAATCCCCATTTCCTTAATTATGGCAATGGGACTGAGAATGTTTTCTGTATTTAATTCAGAAAATTCTCATATCCATCTAACCGGTTTTTTTATAACCTATACCTTATCATTTACTTCTTTCAGCCTTGCGATGTTCACAAAAATTTAAAACAATTGCACTCATCATCAGCGCATAAAGAGTCGAAATGCTCCGTAATCAGTAAGGGAAAAATCCTGAAACAACTGAATATAATCAGACTGCCAGGATGAAATATAAAATATCATG
>CAZTZL010000005.1:47006-76097 GCA_964617625.1 uncultured bacterium | reverse complement strand
TTAAAACAATAGAGTGGTGATTTTTGAAGCTTTTTGAACTTACCAAATTTCTCATGAACCTTAAATCTACTACCGGAGAAGAGAAGGAGATTTCTCAGTTTCTTTTTGATTATATCCGAAAAATTGGGTTCGATTTACAACTTCAGGAAGTGACCGAAGGACGGTTTAATATATTTGCACAAATAGGAAGAGCCAAAGTTGTCCTGTCCACCCATATGGATACGGTTTATCCATTCATTCCACCATCAGAGGATGATGAATATATTTATGGACGAGGGGCCTGCGATGCCAAGGGGATTATTGCGACTCAGATCAAGGCAGGAGAGAAATTAATTAAAAACGGATACAAGGATTTCGGTTTGCTTTTTGTTGTGGGGGAGGAGGGAATAAGTGACGGAGCTTCGAAAGCGAACCACTTAAAAAACGATTGTCGTTTTTTAATCAATGGAGAACCAACTGGAAATAAAATGGCTGTCGGTTCAAAAGGCTCTTTACGAATCCAATTACAAACCGAAGGAAAAGCCGCACATTCCGCTTATCCGGAAGAAGGGGAATCCGCCATTTTAAAAATGCTGGATATTCTGCAGGATTTTCAGAATATAAAATTTCCCGGACACGAGATACTGGGAAAAACCACCTTTAATATCGGAACCATTTCGGGCGGAACACAGGCCAATGTCATCCCGGATGCTGCTGTATCTCAATTAATGTTCCGTGTTGTCACTTCTATTCGGGATATGAAGAAAAGAATACAAACAATCGTTCGGGATAGGGCAGAAATTCAATACATCTCGGTATGCGAGCCGATCCTTTTGGGAACGATCAAAGGATACAAGTCAATGATTGCCTCTTTTACAACGGATATTCCCTATCTGTCAAACTGGGGAAAACCTTTTCTCGTTGGTCCGGGTTCTATACTGGATGCACATACTTTAAATGAACGGATTAAAAAAAGCGAATTGAAAAGAGCCGTCACCATTTATTCGAACATCGTAAAACAGCTGCTAAAGGATCACAAATGATTGTAATGAAGTTTGGCGGCATGTCGCTTGCCGATACATCGTCCGTCGAACGCGTGGTAGAAATTATCAGGAAGCATCTTACCGGAAAACCTGTGGTGATCAATTCAGCCATGGGCAAGACCACACGCAATCTACTGGAAGCTGTAAAATTATCCGCATGTGGAAATTTGAAAGAAGCAAAAAAAGCGCTCGAAAAAATTTATCATTACCATTTTAATCTAATTGATTCGCTAATTTCAGATTCCTGGCGGATATCCGCCGAAAAAAATATTTCGGGATATTTTCGGGAGCTGCAGAGATTGTTGGATGGACTTTCTATTCTGCAGGAATTAACACCTAGAGCACAGGACAAATTTCTAGCGTATGGAGAGTTAATCTCGACAGCAATCATTTCGGCAGCGCTCAATGCGAGAGATATGAAAAGTACATTACTGGATGCCCGAAAATTGATTGTCACAGACGATAATTATACGACTGCAAAGCCCATTACGGAATTGACCTATAAAAAAATTCGACAGTTTGTATTACCCAAAATAAAAGAAGGTTCGATCCCGGTCATTCAGGGATTTATCGGTTCGACAACGAGGGGGATCACCACTACTCTCGGATTCGAAGGATCCGATTTGACCGCCTGCCTGGTTGCCGCCGCAATCAAAGCATCGGATATCCAGATTTGGAAAGATGTGTCTGGCATCATGACAGCCGACCCGGACATGATCCCCAATGCCAGAACTGTGAAGGTGATTTCGTTTGACGAAGTCGAAGAGTTGACTTATTTTGGCGCCAGGGTTTTTTACAGCCGGGCTGTAGAACCGGCCCGTGATGCCAATATTCCGGTGCATATTTATAATTCCCAATCACCGGAGAAAACGGGAACGGAAGTTGCTTCTGAATCCAAGCCGTGCAACAATTTGATTAAATCGATCTCGTATAAATGTGGTTTGACACTCATTCGAATTGATTCCAGACCGAATTTAACGAAAGCGGATTTTGTCGCAGCTCTGTTTAAGCTTTTGGAAAAAACAAATATAGACCCGAAGATTTTTCAAATCTCGAAAAACAACGTCACAATGGTTATCGAAAATACGATCCATCTTGAATCGTTGGTATCGCGATTCAAGCATCTGGGGGAAGTCGAGGTAAAAAACGAAAAAGCCACTGTAACACTTGTCGGTGAAAATTTGCGGGACAGGCAGGATATGGCAAGCATGATTTTCAAGATTTTAAATAATCAATCCGTGGATTTGATATCCAGTAAAATCTCTCCGATCAATTTCACGATTGTGATTGATGAAAAAGATCTGAAAAATACGATGCGGAAACTTCACATTTATTTTTTTAAAACGATTGATCCTGCCATTTTTGAATAGCGAGAGTGAGAAAATGAAGATTGCATTGATTGGTTATGGGCAGATGGGAAAGATGGTCGAAGAAATGGCTGTACGGCATAATATCGGAGTGGTTGCGAAGTATTGGGATGAAAATCCTTTAACAGTCAGTGATTCCACTCGAGCGATTTTAAAAGATGTGTCTGTTCTCATCGATTTCACATCACCTGATGCTGTGATTGAAAATATTCAGAAAAGCGCGGAGTTATCTGTTAATATGGTTGTCGGCACAACAGGCTGGTTTGAACAAATCGATAAAGTTAAAAAGATAGTCGATGATTATCAAATGGGGCTTGTTTATGCGGCAAATTTTTCGATGGGAATCAATCTCTTTTATAAATTGGTAGAGGCAGCTGCTTCTCTTTTTTCAGTTTTTGATAACTACGATCCATTTATTGAAGAGATGCATCATAAAATTAAAAAAGATGCTCCCTCCGGAACAGCACACAATCTTAAAAAAATCATTCAAGGCTATTATAAAGGAAAAGAGGTTCCTGTGACCAGTGTCCGGGCCGGTTATATTCCCGGAATGCATCGGGTAAGTTTCGATTCGAAAGTCGATACAGTGAAACTCGAACACAACGCCCGTAGCCGTGAAGGATTGGCCGAGGGAACGCTTCTGGCTGCCAAATGGATACAGAAAAGAAAAGGGTTCTTTGCGTTCGAAGATGTATTGGATGATATTTTGAAAAGTACTAAATAAAGTAGGAAATGGAGATTTAAATCAATGTTAAATATCACGAATTTAAAAGGATGCGGAACGGCACTTGTCACACCTTTCAAAGCGGATCAGCAAATCGATGAAACGGCTTTAATCAAACTGGTTGAATATCAACTGAAGGAAAGAATCGATTTTCTCGTTCCCTGCGGTTCAACCGGGGAGAGTGCCACATTAAACCTTAAGGAACAACTTCGTGTCATTGAAATTGTTAAGAATACCGCGGATGGAAAAGTACCGGTTATTGCTGGCGCCGGAGGATACGATACAAAAAAAGTGATTGAGACAGCCAAAGAAGTCGAAAAACTGGGCGTGGATGGTTTGCTTTCGGTGACGCCCTATTACAATAAACCCAATCAGGAAGGATTATACCAGCATTTCAAAGCCGTTGCGGAAAGTGTGCAAATTCCCATTTTCCTGTATAATGTGCCTCCGCGCACCAATACAAATATGCTTCCTGAAACCGTGCTTCGGCTTTCAGAAATCGAAAATATTGTTGGAATCAAGGAAGCGACGGGCGATATTAATCAGATCAGTGATCAGGCCATGCTTTATCCTGACGATTTTATCATGCTTTCCGGTGATGATGCGAATACATTGCCTCTGATCGCTCTGGGGGGCAATGGTTTAATCTCTGTGGCATCCAATGAAATTCCAGGATTGATGACACAATTTGTTCATTTGTGCCTGGAAGAAAAATTTAAAGAAGCCAGAAAAGTACAAAAACGCATTTATCCTTTGATGAAAGCCAACTTTCTGGAAGTCAATCCCATTCCTGTTAAATTCGCTTTATCCATTATGGGAATGATTGAAGAAAATTATCGGCTTCCGCTGGTTCAGATGTCTCAACAAAATAAAGAAAAGATGAAAAAAGTACTGACTGATTTAAATTTGATTTAATGAGGTGGACTGTTGAATCTGCAAGAAAAGACAGAAGAACTGTTTGATCGATATGATAAAAAAACCAATTCAGATCAGGCAGAAAAGATATTTAATCAATTAAAAATGCGATTGAATACCGGAGAGGCGCGTGCAGCAGAAAGGCAGGGAGATAGCTGGGTGGTGAATCACTGGGTGAAAAAGGGCATTTTACTTGGATTTAAAATCGGTGTATTGAAAGATGTTTCCATAAATCAACAATTCGTCTATTTTGATAAACATACCTATCCCTTAAAATCGATCCAAATCGAAGATCGGGTTCGTATTGTTCCGGGGGGATCGTCTATTCGGGATGGATGCTATGTCGGAAAAAACGTTACCTGTATGCCGCCGATGTACATCAATGTCGGTGCCTATGTCGATGACGGGACCATGATCGATTCGCATGCTCTGGTCGGTTCCTGCGCGCAGATTGGAAAACGGGTACATCTCAGCGCGGCCGCCCAGATCGGAGGGGTTTTAGAACCGATTGGCGCACTGCCAGTGATTATCGAGGATGATGTGCTGATAGGCGGGAATTGCGGGATTTACGAAGGAACGATCGTTCAGAAAGGGGCTGTCATTGGCGCAGGAACGGTTCTAACAGGTTCAACGCCAGTGTACGATTTAATCAAGAATGAGATTTATAAAAAAACCGAAGACAATCCGCTTGTCATTCCGAAAAATGCGGTTGTGATTCCCGGTTCAAGACCAATCACAAAAGGAAAAGGCAAGGAGTGGAATCTTTCGATTTATTGTCCGGTGATCATCAAATACAAGGACGAAAAAACGGATCGATCGATTCAATTGGAAGATTTACTTCGATAAAATTTATTTGCTTCTTTTTACGGAGAACGAACAGATGAACGCAACCTGGCCTTCCTGGGTTGAAATTCGACTGGATCAGATTGTTTGCAATGTGCAGGCGATCAAAAATTGGATTGGCCAAAACGTCCACCTTTTGGCTGTAGTCAAGGCCAACGGATACGGGCACGGTGCGGTCGCAACTTCGTGGGCGTGTCTAAAGGGAGGAGCCGATATCCTTGGTGTGGGATCACCTCAGGAAGGTATCGAACTAAGAGAAGGGGGGATTCGATCCGATCTTCTGGTCCTGGGAGGATGTTTCGAAGATCAAACCGATCTGATTGCACAATACGATCTCATTCAATGCGTTCAGAATTTGGAGATTATACATTCGCTGGAGAATGCGGGGAAAAAGCATAATAAAGATATACGCGTTCATATCAAAGTCGATACCGGCATGGGAAGACTGGGAATTTATCCTGAGGATGTATCAAAACTTTGGGATACTATCTCTAAATGTCAGCATATTCGCGTTGAGGGAATATTTTCACATTTAGCCACTTCGGAAAGATTGGATAAAACTTTCGCACAATATCAGATCCAGCGTTTTCAGAAATTGCGGGATCAATTCTTTCAGAAAAATATTCATGTTCCGCTCTGGCATATCTGCAACAGCGGCGGTACGGTTCATTTTCCTGATGCGCATTACGATGTGGTTCGATGCGGACTTGTGATGTACGGCGTGTATCCATCCAGAGATATGGAACAACCTCTGAAAGTCAGTCCTGCCATGACCTGGAAATCGAGAATTGTCACCGTCAAAACTATTCCAAAAGGCGGGAGTGTCAGTTACGGAAGAAACTGGATTGCCGAAAAAGAGGAAAAAATCGGCGTGATTCCACTGGGATACCATGACGGATACAACAAACGAATGACCCATCATGCCGAAGTGATTGTGCACAATCAGAGAGTACCTGCTATCGGGGATATCTGTATGGACAATACGATGGTTCTGCTTTCCGATATCCCCGATGTCCGTGTAGAGGATGAAGTCGTTTTGCTGGGGAAACAAGGGAACTTGGAGATTTCCGCAGATGAAATGGCGGTCTGGAATCAAAGCATCTCTTATGAGACACTCTGCACCATAGGAAGGCGCGTACCGCGTATCTATTTCTGGAAGGATCGACAGATCGCTAAATCTTCATTTATTGACCGGAATATCACAGTTGAATTACTGGAAAATACAAAAAAGGAATATTTGTGATATCAATGAAACAGACACTTGCCCAGAAAATTTTAGCCAGTAAAGCCGATCGTGATTTTGTTCAGGTGGGTGAAATTGTAGAAATCGAGCCGGATCGGGTGATGTCGCACGACAATGCAGGCCTGGTGATTAAGCAATTTCAGAAAATAGGTGTTGAAAAGGTATGGAATCCTGAAAAAATTGTAATTATTCTGGATCACCGTGTTCCTGCCGAATCGTTGAAGACTGCCAATGCGCATAAAATGATACGCGAATTCGTCCACACTCAAAAAATTGAACATTTTTATGATATTCAAACTGGCATTTGCCATCAGGTTATGATCGAGAAAGGCCATGTTCTGCCCGGTAATCTCATTCTCGGAACCGATTCACACACAACGTCCTACGGCAGCCTGGGAGCCTTCTCAGCGGGAATCGGGGCCACTGAGATGGCAAGCATATGGGCAATCGGTAAAATCTGGCTCAGAGTGCCTGAATCGATCAAAATCACAGTTTCCGGCCGATTTCAGCCGGGAGTTTATGCAAAAGATCTTATATTGTTCATTATTGGGATGTTAAAAGCGGATGGTGCCAATTATCAATCTGTCGAATTTGCGGGTCCAACCATCCAATCTATGACTGTATCGGAGCGTATTACGCTGACCAATTTATCCATGGAAATGGGAGCGAAGTGTGCATTTGTTTCTCCGGATCATTTAACTCAGAAATATTTAAAAGATCGTACAAGCAGTGCCTATGAGATGATCCTGGCAGATAAGGAAGCAGTCTATAGTGAAAACTATGAAATTGACGTGAATACGTTGGTACCTCAGATTGCCTGCCCGCATCAAGTCGATAATGTCAAGCCCGTGAATGAAATTAAGGGAAAACTGATTAATCAAGCCCTTTTAGGTTCATGTACAAACGGGCGTTTGGATGATTTGGAAATAGCAGCTGAAATACTTAGAGGTAATAAAGTAAATAAAAATGTGCGTATGATTGTGATTCCGGCATCTATGACCATTTATAAACAGATGATAGAAAATGGATTGATTCAAGTATTCATTGATTCAGGATGTGTGATTTGTAATAGCGGATGCGGACCGTGCCTTGGAGCGCATCAAGGTCTACTTGCCGACGGAGAAACTTGCATTGCTACGACGAATCGGAATTTCAAAGGCAGAATGGGTTCTCCCAATTCCGAAGTTTATCTTGCAAGCCCAGCGACGGTTGCAACATCAGCAATTCGTGGAGAAATTGATTTGCCTGCAATGTATAACACTCACTAGAAAATAGAGGAATTAAATGTTCGATGAATTAAAGATACGCTTGGATTCTGTTAAAGATAAAACTCAACAATTATGGAGGCATCTTTGACATTGAGAACAGAAAAAAGAAAATAGAAGAGCTGGAGAAACGAAGCGCCGAACCCAATTTCTGGAACGATAATGAAAAAGCGCAGGAAGTATTGAAAAAATTAACAGTTGAAAAATCCTGGACGAACGACTGGGATACGATCGATAATAAAGTCGAGGAACTCGAGATTTTGCTCGATCTGGCAAAAGAAGAAAACGATGCGAAAACGTTCAATGAAATTTCTAATGAAATAGAACAAACAGAAACATTGGTTGAAAATCTTGAATTAAAACAGATGCTCGGCAATGAAGACGATATTAAAAATGCGATTCTCACCATTCATCCTGGAGCAGGAGGGACCGAGTCCCACGATTGGGCCGAAATGTTGTTTCGAATGTATCTGCGGTATGCCCAGAAACAGGGATTCGCAACCGATGTTTTGGATTTGCAAACAGGTGAGGAAGCAGGGATAAAAAGTGTCACTGTTGAAATTAAGGGAGAGTATGCTTATGGCTATCTTCAAGCCGAGGCAGGTGTACATCGGCTTGTGCGGATTTCGCCGTTTGATGCTAATAAAAGACGCCACACCTCTTTTGCGTCTGTTTTTGTTTATCCGGAAATAGAAGAAAATATTGAAGTCATTGTCGATCCGAATGATTTACGAATCGATACATACAGAGCATCCGGAGCTGGCGGTCAGCACGTTAATAAAACAAGTTCGGCGATTCGAATTACGCACATTCCGACAGGAACAGTGGTTCAGTGCCAGAATGAGAGATCGCAACATCAAAATAAAGCCAATGCCATGAAAATATTGATGTCAAAATTATATCAGTTAAAAAAAGAAGAAGAAGATAAAAAACTCAAGGACATAGAAAACCAGAAAAAAGACATTGCATGGGGAAGTCAGATTCGTTCCTATGTATTTCATCCATACAATATGGTCAAAGACCACCGGACCAATGTAGAAACTTCCGACGTACAGGCTGTTATGAATGGAGAATTGGATGAATTTATTAAAGCCTATTTACTGGAGTTTGGCGGATAATGTCCTTGGAATTGATGAAAAATATTTAATAATGATTGCCCGTTCGCGGGCATTTTTTGTGTTAAATTTTGTTCAATCATATTCATATTTTTTAGATGAAATATTTTAAATTGCTTAAAATGAAATTATTTAATATATTATAAAAATTTGGCTGCTGTGTTAAACAATTTTAAATACATATTATTTTATAAGGAGATCCCTGGTTGGACCCACTAGAAATTTTGATTAAACAGCGAATGGAAAAACTTCACAGAATACAAGAATTGAATATTGTGCCGTACGCTTATGGATACTCCCGGACTCATTTGGCTCAGGAAGTGATTGACTCTTTCGGAAAGAACAAGGAGAAATCATTTAAAGTTTCCATTGCGGGCCGTTTAATGTCGATTCGCCGAATGGGAAAAGCAAGTTTTGGCCATTTGATGGACCGAACCGGAAGAATTCAGATATATATCAAACAGGATGAAGTCAAAGACAATGGATATGAGTTGTTTAAATCTCTGGATATCGGCGATTTTGTCGGTATTGCGGGAGAAGTATTTAAAACCAGAACGGAAGAGGTGACTGTCATTGTCCGGGAAATCCAGCTCCTTTCCAAAACCCTGAGACCCTTGCCAATTGTAAAAGAAAAAATACAGGACGATGAGAAGATCATCTATGATGCATTCAAAGATGTCGAAACACGATACCGGCAACGATACGTGGATCTTGTGGTCAATCCCGATGTGAAAGAGATATTTATAAAACGATCCAAAATAATTGTATCTATGAGAAAGTTACTGGAATCAAAATCGTATATCGAAGTCGAAACGCCTGTTCTTCAGACGCTTTACGGAGGTGCATTTGCAAAGCCTTTTGTTACCCATCACAATGTTCTGGATACTGATCTTTTCCTTCGCATTGCGGACGAACTCTATTTGAAGAGGCTGGTTGTCGGGGGATTTGACGGAGTATTTGAAATCGCAAAAAATTTTAGGAACGAAGGTATGGATCGGGACCACAATCCCGAATTTACGATGATGGAACTCTATGTTGCTTACGAAGATTATGGGTTCATGATGCGGTTTGTCGAGGAAATGATAGGAACGATCTGCCTGGAAGTTCTTGGCAGTACCGATGTAATTTACAAGGATCAAAAAATCAATTTCAAATCTCCCTGGGAAAGAATTCCATTTTTTGGCGCGATTCAAAAATATACGGGGTACGATCTTTACGGAAAAGATGAGAATGAATTGGAAATTATTGCACAGGAACTTCATCTGGATATTGAGGCACCAATTGATAAAGGAAAAATCTACGATAAAGTTTTCAGCGACTATGTCGAACCCAAAATGATTCAACCGACTTTTATTATCGATTATCCGGTTGAAATATCCCCGCTGGCAAAAATGCATCGTTCCAAGCCCGGGCTGGTGGAACGTTTCGAAGCCATTGTGGCCGGTATGGAACTATGTAACGCTTTTAGCGAGCTGAACGATCCTATGGATCAGAGAGAAAGATTGGAAGAACAGGCCAAAATGAGAGCGATGGGGGATGAGGAAGCAATGACCATTGATGAGGATTATATTCGCGCACTTGAATACGGCATGCCGCCTACAGCTGGTCTTGGAATTGGAATTGACCGATTGGTCATGCTTCTAACGAATGCACCTTCGATACGTGATGTCATCTTGTTCCCGCAAATGAAAAAGGAAAACATAACGCATCCACAGAAAGAAGATGAATGATGTTTCATCCGTCCTATGAATTGTTTATTGCCAGACGTTATCTGAAATCCAGAAGTAAAACCGGATTTATTAACCTGATTACATACATTTCTATTTTAGGTGTTGCTATTGGTGTCGCAGCCTTAATCATGGTTTTGTCTGTCATGAACGGATTTGAATCAGAAGTGCGTTCAAGAATCATCGGATTCGATACGCACATTCGTTTACGAACCTACCATGATCAGGGTATTGACAATTATAAAGAAGTGATGGCAAGAATTCGTAATATCCCGCATATCATAGGCATGTCTCCCTATATTTTGGATAAAGGTATGATTCGGGCCGGTGACAGGAATGATGGCGTCATCATTCGAGGGGCAGATCAGAATAGCGTAAATGATGTTTCGGATTTGCATAAAAATATCATCTACGGCAAACTTGAATTGGGCAAAATCAAAACGGGTGATGACGAAAGGTTTTTACCGGGCATTGTGGTCGGAAGATTTCTGGCCGACCGTTTAATGATCGATATTAATGACAAGGTGGTTTTAATCAGCCCGACCGGTGTACATTCAATGTTCCAGTTGCCTCCCGTGAAACAATTCATCGTCACCGGATTTTTTGAGTCCGGTATGTACGAATATGATAACGCTTACGTTTATATCTCGTTGGAATCGGCACAAGAATTATTTCGCATGGAGAACAGGGTCTCAGGAATTGAGATTCGACTGGACGATCTGTACAAAGCCAGCCAAGTAGTTGAGAAGATAGATGAATCTCTTGGTTTCCCATATTATGCATTGACCTGGTTCGATATGAGAAAAAATCTTTTTTCATGGATGCAGTTGGAAAAATGGGCTATGTTTATCATTCTTTGTCTCATTATTCTTGTGGCAGCCTTCAACATTATCAGCACATTGATCATGGTAGTCATGGAAAAAACCAGGGAAATTGGAATTTTAAAGTCTATGGGAGCTACTGCACAAAGTATTATGAAAATATTTTTATACGAAGGAATTGTCGTGGGCATCGTTGGAACGTTTCTTGGTTTGTTGATTGGATTTGGTTTGTGTTTTTGGCAGGAAAATGGCGATAGAATTATTTTACCATTGATCAACAAACCTTTACCGACAATAAAACTGCCCGGCGATGTGTACTTTATCAGCACATTGCCTGTTAAAATGCAGTTTTCAGATTTTATTTTTATTGGTATTGCCGCGATACTAATCTGTCTGCTGGCTTCGGTTTATCCCGCAAGAAAAGCATCAAAATTGGATCCGGTTAATGCAATTCGATACGAGTGAAATTGGAAAATTTATAAAATGACATCAACCGCAAAAAAAAGAATACTTACCGTTCAGCATATTCGAAAGAATTACTCAATGGGGAAATCATCCGAATTGAAAGTTCTCAAGGAGATCGATCTGGAGATATTTGAAGGTGAAATTCTGGCCATTACCGGACACTCCGGTGCCGGCAAGAGTACTCTTCTTCATATCGTGGGAGCTCTAGACCGCCCGACAGCAGGGAAAGTATTCTTTGATAATATCGATATATTTACAAAAACAGACAATCAATTGGCCGGCTTTCGCAATCAAACAATAGGATTTGTATTTCAATTTCATTATTTGCTGCCCGAATTTACCGCGCTGGAAAATGTGGCTCTTCCCGGTTTGATCTCAAGAAAGAACAACCAGCAAACATTGGCAAGAGCCGAGGAATTGCTAAACGAAGTTGGTTTAAAGGAAAGGTTGCATCACCGTCCGAGAGAATTATCCGGCGGTGAACAGCAAAGAGTCGCATTTGCCAGGTCCCTGATTAACGATCCTGTTTTAATTTTGGCAGATGAACCTTCGGGAAATCTGGATTTGGCAAACAGCCGGATTCTTCACGAAGTAATGTGGAAACTTGTTCGTGATAGACAAAAAACATTTGTGGTTGTAACACATAATATGGAACTTGCTGAACGTGCAGACCGTGTCATCGAATTGTACGATGGGAAAATTAAAAAATCATCATAAATGTATTTTGTTTGAAATAGTAAAAATGGATTATGGGAATTGTTTCGTAAGTTTAAATTATTATAGATGTGTTATACCAAAGGAACAGAGCCTTTCTTTAAATCGTTGAATCTATACATGATTTGTGAAAAGTGTCATCAACAAGAAGCGATGATAAAATTTACACAGGTAATCGGAGATAAAAAGAAAACGTTAAATCTCTGCACTTCGTGTGTGGAGAAACGGGGCTTGGACAATCCATTGATCGACATTTCAAAAGTTTTTGGGAAAATTATTATTGCGTTGCTCAATGAACACCTTTCATCCAAATCTCAGCAGACGATTACTGCAGAGGATAAAAAACATATATGTCCGATTTGCAACCTGTCCTGGGCCGATTTTAAAAAAATGGGAAAACTGGGTTGTCCGAAT
Source organism: uncultured bacterium (assembly GCA_964617625.1). Lineage (GTDB taxonomy): Bacteria > Zhuqueibacterota > QNDG01 > QNDG01 > DSAB01 > CAZTZL01. The sequence goes on along the minus strand of CAZTZL010000005.1, from coordinate 63,462 downwards.
TGTTATAAAATCTTTTTTCACAAGTTGAACATACTTCTCAGGAGAATCCACGGAAGTAACAGACATTTAGGTGAGAATATACAAAACCCCAAATCGGAAATCGATTCGATACGATTGCTGAAAAAAAAATTGAAAGAGTCCATAAAAGAAGAAAATTATGAATTGGCAGCCGAATTAAGGGATCAAATTCGATTGCTTGAACATAATCGATCGAGAATAAAATTTGCATGAATCCTGTAATTGATATCATGGCAAAAAAGGTGGCAGACTGGCTTTCGAAAGACGGGGACTATTCAGATGTGATTATCAGCAGTCGTGTGCGGTTGGCTCGAAATTTGCAAAATTATCTATTTGTGAATCGGGCAAGTGAACTTGAACAGCAGGAAATCATTACCGAAGTACTTCAAGCTGCCGAAGAAACCACCCGGTTGAAGCAGGCATATTATTTTGATATGTCTTCAGTTAATTCAGAAGAGAATCAATTTTTTATAGAGAGGCGCCTGATCAGTCTTGATTTTTCTGAGAAATCGAATCCACGTGGTTTGCTGGTTGCATCAGATGAATCAGCTGGTATTATGATTAATGAGGAAGATCACCTAAGAATCCAGTTTCTATCAGCTGGTTTTTCTTTAAAAAAAGGATGGCAGGAAATTCATCGACTGGACGAAGAATTATCAAAAAATCTGAATTATGCATTTTCCGATCAGTTTGGCTATTTAACGGCGTGTCCGTCCAATGTTGGTACAGGCGTCAGGTTTTCTGTTTTTACACATCTCCCGGCGTTGATTTACACCGGGGAAATAGATGAAGTTTTTGCCGAGTTGATACCGACAGGTATTGCCGTTCGCGGTTTTTACGGAGAGGGCAGCCAAATCACAGGCAATTTTTTTCAGATTTCAAATCAATATACGCTTGGCTGGAAAGAGCAGGTCATTTTAACCCGAATGGAACAAATTATTAAAAAATTTATCGATAAAGAAAGAAGAGCACGTAAGAGGATAAAGAACAAGAAAACAATTTTCGTGGAAGACAAAGTGGATCGCGTTATTGGATTACTGATGAAAGCAAGAATGATTTCTTTTATGGAATTTTTGGATTTTGTTTCCACATTACGATTGGGAGTTGCATTGGGCATCACACAGCAATGGAATTATAAAACATTAAACGAGCTGATGTTAATATCTCAACCGGTCCATCTGCAGAAAGTCGCAGGAGGGAATCTGTCTGAAACGGAGAGGGATATTAAAAGAGCCTCTTTAATACGCGAAAGACTCAATTTGAATTGAAATAAACCCCTTGACTGGAGATTACATATATGATTCGTAATAATTTTTCACAGCGCGTTCAGGTCGTTATTCAACTTTCAAGAGAAGAAGCGCTCAGACTTGGACATGACTATATAGGTACGGAACATCTTTTATTAGGGTTGATTCGCGAAGGAGGCGGTGTTGCCATTGAAATACTTCAAAATATTGATATCGACCTTGATGAATTAAAAAAATCAATTGAAGAAGCGATACGTTCCACAGGTGGTACCATCACCATGGGAAATATCCCTTTTACGAAAAGAGCGGAACGCGTACTACGTGTTGCCGCAGCGGAAGCCGAACGATTCAAATCAAATATCATTGGTACGGAACATTTATTGATGGCTCTCTTAAGGGACGCTGAGGGAGTAGCTGCACAGGTCATGCAGAGTTATGATGTTACCTACGAAACGGTTAAAGATGAACTCGAAAATGTTTTAAAAGGATCCAATGCTTCGAAAGAAACCAAAGGAAAATCACAAACACCCGCACTGGATCATTTCGGACGGGATTTAACCGAACTGGCAATCAAAGAAGAACTGGATCCTGTTATCGGGCGGGAACTTGAAATACAGCGGGTTGCACAAATACTTTCTAGAAGAAAAAAGAACAATCCAGTATTGATCGGTGAGCCGGGAGTGGGAAAGACCGCTATTGCAGAAGGGCTTGCAATGCGGATTATTGAAAAGAAAGTCTCCAGAATTCTTCACAATAAACGCGTGGTCACACTTGATCTGGGAGCGATTGTAGCCGGTACAAAATACAGGGGACAGTTCGAAGAACGCATGAAAGCGATTATGAACGAACTGGTCAAATCAAAAAACATCATTCTGTTTATCGACGAGCTTCATACCATTGTCGGGGCAGGTGGTGCCTCCGGTTCGCTGGATGCTTCAAATATGTTCAAACCAGCTCTGGCACGGGGAGAGTTGCAATGCATTGGCGCCACCACACTGGATGAATACCGGCAGTATATCGAAAAGGATGGTGCACTTGAAAGACGCTTTCAAAAGGTCTTGGTCGATCCGCCGTCTGCTGAAGATACTCTCCAAATTTTAAAAGGTTTGCAGGAAAGGTACGAAAAGCATCACAGGATAAAATACACAGAAGAAGCGATTATATCCGCTGTCCGTTTTTCAGACAGGTATATTACTGACAAATATCTTCCCGATAAAGCGATAGATGTTATGGATGAGGCGGGTTCCAAGGTACATCTTGCGAATATTTCAGTTCCAAAAGAAGTCACGATTCTCGAAGAGAGATTGAAAGTGGTCCGAACAGAAAAAGAGAATGTGATTCGAAATCAGGAGTTTGAAAAAGCGGCAGTATTGCGGGACAGAGAAAAAAAGCTTACTGTGGAGCTTGAAGATGCCAAGCGAAATTGGGAAATTGAAGAAGGTGAAATTTTAGCGGAGGTTACCGAAGAAGATATTGCCCAGGTTGTAGCAATGATGACAGGAATTCCGGTTTCGAAAGTTGCTCAGTCGGAATCTATCAAATTACTCAAGATGACGGATGTTCTTAAAGAGAAAGTAGTCGGCCAGGACGAAGTGATCGATATTGTGAGCAAAGCCATTCGAAGAACCCGGGCTGGATTACGTGATCCGCGTCGTCCAATTGGATCTTTTGTATTCCTGGGACCCACGGGAGTAGGGAAAACCTACCTTGCCAGAATTTTAGCGAAATATTTGTTCGAGGATGAAAATGCTTTGATACGTGTGGACATGTCTGAATTTATGGAAAAGTTTGCGGTTTCGCGAATGACCGGGGCTCCTCCGGGTTATGTTGGATATGAAGAAGGTGGACAGCTCACGGAAAAAGTCAGACGTCATCCTTATTCAGTCGTTCTGCTTGATGAGATTGAGAAAGCCCATCCTGATGTGTTCAATATTTTGCTTCAAATTTTGGATGAAGGTCATTTGACTGACGGAATCGGCAGAAAAGTGGATTTTAAAAATACGATTCTCATTATGACCTCCAATCTGGGTACGCGTTCTGTGAACAAAGGAGGATTCGGATTTGGCACAGATGATGGGGCAGTTGATTATGACAAAATTAAATCATCCATGATGGAAGAGACCAAGAAGCTTTTCAATCCAGAATTTATCAACCGGATCGATGAAATTGTGGTATTCAAACCGTTAAAAAGGGATCATATTTTGTCCATAATAGATATTACAATGGACGATATACTTGAAAGCATGAAAGAACGTTCCATTCATATCACACTTTCATCTAAAGCAAAGGAATTATTGGCTGACAAAGGTTATGATCCCGTTTATGGGGCCAGGCAGGTTCGGCGTGTGCTTCGGAAATATATTGAAGACCCTGTTGCCGAAGAATTGTTGAGAGGAAAGTTTGGAGATGACAGCAACATCATCGTACAGTGCAAGGGAGAAGAACTGATATTTGAAGAGATGGAACATGAGAAATCCGATAACACAAAAGCATCTGCCAGTAAACCCAAGAAAGTCAAGCCACAAAGTTCGAATTAATTAAAAAAGCCTCATTTTATGAAACGTCGTGAATTCATTAAAACAGTTTCGGGAATAGGAGTTTCGGCTCTTTTTGGTTCGACTTCTGTTTTCAGTAAAAACAACCCATCTTATCCTGAAATTGTTGTTGTCGAAGGGGGCGAACCGGTATCTTTGGTCAGAAAGGCCATTGAATCTGCAGGGGGGATGTCACGATTTATATCTTCGGGGGATGTTGTTGTTCTCAAACCCAATATATCCTGGGACAGAGTACCAAAACAGGCTGCGACAACGAATCCTGAAATTGTCGCCGAAGTGGTCAGGATGTGTCTTGAAGCGGGTGCTAAAAAGGTAAAAGTATTCGATCATACACTGAATGAGCCCAGAAGATGCTACCAGAGAAGCGGTATTGAAAAATCGGTCAAAGATTCCGGAGGCGATATTCAGCATGTTTATGACCGGAAATTTAAAAACACCCGTATACCGGAAGGAGAATTGATAACCTCCTGGGAAATATACGACGATGTTTTAGAAGCCGACAAGATTATCAATTTGCCCATCGCGAAAAATCACAGCATTTCCGGCGTTTCACTTGCCATGAAAAATGTGATGGGATTTTTAGGTGGAAATCGCGGAAAGCTGCATCGGCAATTTGACACAAAAATTACCGATCTGAACAGTTTTATCCGATCCGATTTAATTATTCTGGATGCATATAGAATGCTCCTGCGGAACGGTCCGAGCGGCGGAAATCTTGTAGATGTTCAACTGAAAAAAACGGTTGCAATTGGAACAGATATTGTCGCTATGGACAGTTATGGAGCCACTCTGTTTAATCTAAATCCCAAAGAAGTTCCTTTTCTTGTTAAAGCAAACGAAAGGGGATTGGGACAAAATGATCTGAGAAAAATCCATATCGAAACCATTCGTCTTACAGTATAGAGGATCACGTTACTCATGCGTATTGTCCGACGAATTTCCCAAATCGTTTTTCTCGTTTTATTTTTTCTTTTATTTCTTCTAAATGCTTATCCATTGGCATCCATATTTCCTGTAGATTTTTTCCTCCGTATCGACCCTTTAATTGGCTTGTCAGCTTCATTATCTGCTCGAACATTCATTATCAAAAGTATTCCGGCAATAATGCTTTTGATTTTGACTGTATTTCTGGGACGTTTTTTTTGCGGCTGGATTTGTCCTCTGGGAACCATTATTGACGGATCTGATAACTTAAATCGTTCAAAGCCAAATCCGAAAACATTTTCCGGGAAACCAAAATGGATAAAATTCGGAATACTTATTTTCATCGTTATCGGTGCTTTATTTTCAATTCAGCTTGCCGGCTTTTTTGATCCGATTTCGCTTTTAACGCGTGTGGTTGTTACCTTTCTCTATCCGATTTTTGTATTTATTAGTGATGGTATAATCGGTTTTCTTTATTCATTCAATTTTCTTGAAAGTATTGTTACCCGAATCAACGAAGGGATGAGAGCATTTCTGCTTCCCCTGTCCGAATCCGCATTCAGAGGCAGTCTTGTTACAGGATTCATTTTTGTATCGATTTTATTTCTGGCAATCATCCACAAAAGGTTTTGGTGCCGAAATCTCTGTCCTTTAGGTGCGCTTCTTGCCTTATTTTCAAAATTGCGCTTGTATCGAAGACACGTTTCAGAGGTATGTACCAAATGTAATTTATGTTATAGGAATTGCCGGATGGGAGCCATAGGAAAAGATTTCAAGTCCACGGATAATCTGGAATGCATCAGTTGCATGGATTGTCAGGACATTTGCCCCGAACATGCAATCCGTTTCGACTTTGGCGGCCAAAAGAAATCGGTCCGAGTCGATTTGACCCGGAGAAGAATTCTCGGTGCTGGATTGACCGCATTATTTTCAGCCTCTTTAATCAAAATCAGTTTTTTAGATCCCAAAAAGCAGGGAATTTTAATCAGGCCTCCGGGAGCACGAGAAGAAAATCAATTTCTGGATTATTGTATTCGATGCGGCGAATGCATTCGTGTTTGCTCGACAGCAGGCAAGGGATTGCAATATACCGGATTAGAAACAGGATTGGAGGCGCTATGGACCCCCATACTTTTTCCTGAGACCGGATATTGCGAATATAACTGCAATTTATGCGGTCAGGTTTGTCCCACACACGCCATTGTTTCCTTGCCGCTAAAAGAAAAAAATCTACAAAAGATTGGCACCGCACATTTCGACAAAACGAGATGCATCCCCTGGTATTATGGTGAAAATTGCATGGTATGTGAGGAACACTGTCCCTTGCCGGATAAGGCCATCAAATTCAGAAGAGAATCCATTAAAACCATTGACGGCAGACAGTCTGAAGTGCTTCTCCCATATGTGGATGAATCACTTTGCATTGGATGCGGTATTTGTGTCACCAGATGCCCAGTAGAGGGAAATAGAGGTATTTTTCTGACCAATGCTGGCGAAGAACGTTGGGTACAATAAGATCTTATATTGAATTATTCATATAATTTTTATGATTATGAACCCTAAAGAATTAACAAAACGTATTTTAGTTGCCCTGTTTGGAATCCCTGTTTTATTTATCGGAGCACTTCTTGGTAAATGTATTTTCCTGATTCTGGTGAATATTATCATTACTGCGGCATCCTGGGAATTTTTTAATCTGGCTGAAAAATCAAAATACGAACCTCATAAAATTCTTGGGATAATATCAGTTCTCGTACTGAGTTGGGATATTTATTTAAATCATGGTCAAAATACGGGCTGGATTCTTTTGTCTGTATTGTTTATCAGTATGATCAATGAATTATTCAAAAAAAATCAAAATCATTTTCGCAATCTTGCCATTACTATAACAGGCGTTGGATACATTTCCTTCTTTTCATTTTTTATATTAATCCGGGAATGTAATGACATTTTCTTAAATTCATATTCGAATCAAGGATGGTTGATCGTCTACATTTTTGCATTAATATGGATCTGTGATTCAAGCGCTTATTTTATAGGTTATAATTTTGGCAAGCATTCATTATATCATCGAATTAGTCCGAACAAAACATGGGAAGGAGCGATCGGAGGATTTTTTGTTACATTGGGATCTTCAATAGGTCTAAAATTTATTCTGGCACCTTTTATCTCAAATGTAGATAGCTTGATGCTGGGGATCATTGTCGGTATAGTGGGACAGTTAAGCGATTTGATTGAATCGATGTACAAAAGAGATATTGGTGTCAAAGATACCTCAAAATTACTTCCGGGACACGGAGGGATACTGGATCGATTTGACAGTTCAATGCTCATTGGTCCTGTCGTTTATTTATATTTTCTATTGAAATCAACATTATTATCAAAATAAATTTATTCTATAGATTAATATTATCCTCAATACTATATTTTCCCATTCATATGCTTTCTAAATATTTATTTTTAAAAAAATACAGTTTCGTCATATAATTATCTAATATTCAAAATTGTTACACAATTGAAAAAATATTCCCCCTGCAACAGGTAAAAATTTCCAGTATCCTAAAGTTCGATCTGTTTTCTCTCATTAGATAAGTATTTGTTATTTAAAATAATAGAATTTCCTCTCAGGTTATGGTATAGGTATTGCTTATTTCACCGTGTTACTATATAATAATATGAGGGGATAATTCATGGATAACAAAAAGATTGTTTTGTTGGTTGACAATAATAAAATCGGAGATAATATTGAAAAGTCATTTTTCAAGTCCGGTTTTGATGTTTTAAGAACCAACGACCCTTATCAGGTTGTAACTATGCTGAAGAATGAATCTCCAAATGCGATGGTTATCGACTGGGACTTGGCGGATCAAATACTGAAAAAAATTAATCAGCTGATTCGGGAAAAGTATCGAAATACGGGAATGGTTTTGCTTCATAAAAATCGAAAAATTGATGAGCGTATTCATGCATTGGAAGATGGTGCGGATGATTGTCTACTCCAGCCTGCTGAAGTAGACGAATTGATCGCAAAAGTTGAAGCGCTTATTAGAAGAACAAATTGGGCGGAAAATACACCACGCATATTAAAGATCAAGGATGTCGAGATCAACTTGGATGTGCATCTTGTGAAAAAGGCTGGTAAAATTATCGATTTAACCTATACACAATTCAAACTATTATATTTGCTTGCATCGAAAAGAGAGTACATATTTTCCCGGGACGAAATATTGGAAAAAGTCTGGGGTGAAAATGCCTATGTAACAAACAGAACAGTTGACGTTCATGTAAAAAGATTGAGAGAAAAATTAGGCGAACAGGATCATCCGTCAAAATATATTCACACAATTCATGGATTGGGTTATAAGTTTACTTGATAATGCTTAAGAAAAAATTAATAAGAATAAAATATTGATTTCGCAGTAATCTATTATTAGCTTTTGAAAAGGCTGTAAATTATATTAAATTATTGACACATGTCTTTTTTAATTGATTTAAGATGGATATAATTATGAACGTTAAAAATTATTTTTATAGTAGTTTATCGGTTTTTCAAACATAATTGCTACGGACGATCAAAGGTGCTGAATGTTCGTTTAAAGGGGAACGAATATTCAGGTTTGAGAGGAAAGAGATGTTGAGAAGAACAAAATAAATGTCTGTGTATAACGCTATCTAATACGAATATTCCACTACACATATCGTTCTTCCCATAAAATAGTTCAACTTCCAGTAAAAATTTTAATTTGATATTTTGCGTATGTCGCACTTTATTTAAGATAGTAATGGGTGTGCTTTACTGATGCTGAAAGGCTGAAGGAAATGATCCGGTTTTTTCAGGAATTAAATTCGACTGTTGAGAAGACAATTGCATCCTCATTCTATCATGTTTCGATCGGTCATCAACAGACAGAAAATACAAGAAAAATTGTCATTATAATAAGCAAAATATTCAAACGTACGACCGATCTATGCATGTCATTAATTCTTTTGATTATGAGTTTTCCTATTTTTATCGTTGTCGCAATTGCAGTCAAGCTGACTTCAAAGGGACCTGTATTTTTTACACAGGAGAGAATCGGATATAAAAATAAGAAATTTTTCATTTATAAATTTCGAACGATGAGAGCAGAAACATCAAAGGATGATCATAAAGAATATATAAAATATTTACTAAAAGAAGGCTCGCAGAACAGTGATGAGGCGAATTTGCTCATCAAGCATATCGCTTATATTGAAAGCAGGACCACCAAGGTCGGGGCATTTTTACGGGCAACCAGTCTCGATGAATTACCCCAATTGTTAAATATAATCAAGGGGGATATGAGTCTGGTTGGCCCGAGGCCGCATCCAGTATACGAGGTGAGTGAATATAAAAATTGGTATTACCGTCGGCTAGAGGTGAAGCCAGGATTGACTGGATGGTCAAAATTGAATTTGCGCTGCACGCCCAAATATTATGAAGAAGCGATTTTGTATGATCTATGGTATGTAGACCATTGGACACTTTGGCTTGATATGTTAATAATGATTTTAACGGTTCCTTTTGTTCTGTCGATGAAAGAGGCTTTTTAATTGATATTGAAAACAATCATTGATTAATCGAAGAGGCGTAGATATGCGTTTCACGGGTAAAAAAGTATTGATTACAGGTGGAGCGGGATTTGTTGGTTCAAATCTCGTCAATCAACTTGTTAAAGAAGGCGCTAAAGTTACTGTGCTGGATGATCTTTTCACCGGACAAAAGGAAAACCTAGATTGTCTGGATCAAATCCGCTTTATTGATGGATCTGTTACCGATTTTGATTTGGTCAACAGCCTCGTAAAAAAAGCAGAAATTGTTTTCAATCTGGCTGTCCGGAACATTATTGTTTCAACAGTCTCACCAAGACTTGATTTTCAAGTAAATACAGGGGGAACGTTCAACGTGCTTCTGGCTGCCAGAAATCACAAAATTGAAAGAGTTGTGTATACATCGTCTGCATCAGTATATGGAAATCCGCGCTACATTCCAATAAACGAAGACGACCGTTTAAGTACATTGAATCCCTATGCAGCCAGCAAATTATCAGGAGAAAATTATTGTTCTGCATTTTATGAAACATACGGTCTGCCTGTTGTCGTTCTTCGATATTCCAATGTATATGGTGTCAACCAATCACCAAAAAATCCGTATTGCGGTGTGATTTCAAAATTCTTTGAAAGTTTGTTAAATGGTAATCCTCCGCAAATTCATGGAGATGGTGAACAAACTCGAGATTTTACCTATGTTGATGATGTCGTCGAAGCAACATTATCTGCTGCGCTCAACCCAAAGGCTGAAGGTGATGTTTACAATGTGAGTTCAGGCAAGGAGACATCAATAAATGAATTGGCCCAAAAAATGATAGAAATGACCGATTATCATGGTAAGCCGGAATATATTGACAGGCGAGATATTGATAATATTCGCAGAAGAGTATTAAATATTGAAAAAATCCGACGCGTTATCCGATGGATACCGACCACGACACTGAATACGGGTCTGGAAAAAACATTCCGATGGTTAAATAATGTGTTGCAAAAACCTCATTCAAGAAAAATCTTTATGGGAGTTAAAATTAAAAAGATAGAACATCAAAATGCCTGATCGCGAAATACAATGAGACGTCCACTCGAATTATTACATGAACGGTTTGCTACTCGCTCGGTCGATAATTTTATATCGAGAGTGTACAGTATTTCCAAACATTACGGCTTGGATGTACACAAATACAAGCGGTCATTATTGGATTTTATAAATCTGATGAAAAAATATAATTTCAAACCTACTCTTCCGGTTACTGCGATTGTACTGGAAAAGAATCCCAATTTGTTTCACTATCTGCAAAGTCTCGGAGTTGAATTTGCCGTACATGGCTATTTGCATATTGATTATTCGAATATGGACAAAGATACACTTTTTGCACATTTAAAAAATGCAAAGGAAATATTTCAACGTAACAATATTTCGTTTTCGGGATTTCGATATCCATATTTAAGGAAAGATAAAGAAAAAATCAATTTTCTGGCTAAATCGGGCTTCGAGTGGGATAGCAGTCAAGTGGTATCCTGGTTCTTCTACAAAAAAGATATTTTCCCTGAAAATATATGGAAGAATTATCAGAGAATATTAGCCACATATGAACCGATAGATAATGAAACCTTTTTTACATTGCCATATTTTATCGATGGAATGGTTGAAATACCTGTTTCTGTACCGGATGATGAAATTCTTATTGAACGACTTCGTTTACACGATGGAGGATATGTACAATCTATCTGGGAAAATATGTTTCATGAAACAATCCGGAATCGTGAAATGATGATTTTGCAGGTTCACCCGGAACGTTTTTACAATTATCGATTTGCTCTTGAACATTTACTCAATTTATCCAGTCTGAATAAGGATGCCTGGACTGCATCGCTTGGAGAAATTGCCGAATGGTGGAAGGAAAGAAATAATTTCCAGTTTCAAGTAAAAAAAATTTCTAACAATCGTTTTCGTGTTCTATCCAATACCACTGAACGTGCAACTATTTTAATAAAAAACGGTTTATTAAATAGCAGACGGAAAATGGATAATTATACAATTATTACAGGAAATCATTGGGAAATATCCAGTCCGGTTCAGCCTGTAATTGGTGTTGATCCCGATTCAAATATGAAAATTATGCAGTTTTTAAAAGAAGAAGGTTTTCCTTGTGAAATTATTTCGGATTCATCCCTTCAATATGCATTTTCTATCAATCATCGTGGAAAACTAACGTATAAAGATAAACGTCATTATCTTGATTCTATCAACAATTGTCCCAATCCTGTTTTCCGATTTTGGAGATGGCCTTATAACAATAAAGCATGTTTTGCAGTTACAGGAGATATTGACAGTGTCAATATCTGGGATTTTTTTACAAGATTTTACAGTCCAACAGGTATAAAATGAGCAACATGAATCAATTTGCAAATATACTGAAAAAGAACTGGTTCATCATACTGATTGCTTTCCTTAGTGTATTTATCAGTACCTGTATTCTTACTTTTTCCATGAAACCGGTTTACGAAGCCACTGCGACTATATTTATTCGTATGGGAGGGGATATTTCAGGTCAATTATTTGATTCTCCAATATTTCCCAGGCAAAAATCTCTCATTAAAATTCATGTATCGATTTTAGAAAGCAGAAATCTAGCTACTGCGACCGTTCTCCGAATGGAAAAAGAAAATAACTGTGATTCATTATCGATTTTTAAAAAAGACACGACAAGAGAATCAATATGGCAAATACCGAAAAAAATCCTAAAAATCAAAAGTCCTCAAATTGATAATAGTGAATATTCATTTTTTGAAGTCGTTAATAATTTTTTAAATGCTACAAAAGTATCCTATGGTATGGAATCCGAAATTATTGAACTCAAGGCAAAAGCACCAACGCCGAAGGAAGCAGCATACATTGTCAATACATGGATTGATGCCTATCAGGAATATGAACGTTCTGACACACAAGAAGAAATTATTCAGACGAAGGAATTTTTAGCTCAAAAATTGAAAGATATTCAAAAGAAACTGGAACTGTCGGAAAATCTATTATCAGAATATCAAAAGAAAAATCAATTGATATCGCTTCCCAAGGAAACAGAGCAGCTTGTGACTCAATTATCCAGTTTTGAATCGTTATTTAATCAAACAAAAACCGATTTGGATGCGCTCGAAAGTGAATTGAGTTATATAGAAGGCCAGCTTGACGAGAGTAGAAAAAATCTCGTTAAAAATATGATTGATATTTCTAGTCCGATACTAATCGAACTACAGAAGCAAATGGCTGAGCTTGTTGCACAAAAAGCAGCATACGAGGCACAATTACTTGGTGCGGGATATGACATAAAGAAAGATGCGAAATTAAAACAAATGGACAACCGACTTCAAGGTATTAAGGAAAAAGTGATTTCGGAAACAAAAAAACTTGCTCAAACTGACTTACTGAACATGAAACCACTGGATCATTCTGAAAAATTAATTTCAAATATTCTAGAATTAAGAATTTCCCAGAAATCCTTGATATCAAGAAAAAATACTTTAATGGATATCATCGATGAATATAATAATAAACTACAGGACCTTCCCGATAAAAGCAGAGCCCTTGCCCGACTGGAAAGAGAAGTCCAGGTCAATAATAAAATATATGAGATGATTCGCGAAAAATATGAAGAAGCGAAAATTCGTGAGGCTGGGCAAATTGGCATTATCCGTGTTGTTGATCGCGCAACACCTCCACTTGCTCCGGTTCTTCCAAAAACCGGTTTAAACATACTTTTAGGTCTTTTATTTGGTTTGCTCTTCGGAATCTCTCTTGCTTTTTATAAAGAATATTTGAAAGATTCTGTAAATGGTGTGTTCGATATCGAAAGTATGGGGATCAATGTAATCGGCAGCATACCAATAATTAAAGATAAAAAAACCAAATTGAAACGTGGTCAGGAAAATTTGCGCATCGCCCGTGCAAAAAATATATTACCATATATCATGAATCGTTCTGAAAAAAATCAAGCAATTTATGAAGCCTATCGTGCCGTCAGAACATCGATTTATTTTCACAAGCAGCACAATGGATTAAAGACAATTCTTTTTACCAGTCCTGGCGCTTCAGAAGGCAAATCGGCAACAGTGGCCAATCTGGCCATTACAATGGCGCAGAAAGGATTAAAAACATTGCTTGTCGATACTGATCTCCGCCAGCCGGTACTTGATTTGTTGTTTCTCAGTTCTAAGCGTAAAAACGGATTGACAAATCATTTGGATAAAAGGTTGTCCTGGCAAAAAGCAGTCAGGGAAACTGTTGTCAAAGATCTGCATCTTTTGGCCGCTGGTCCGAGTGTTAAAAATGCATCGGAATTGCTTGGTTCAAAATGGATGGATATGTTTATAAATGATGTAAAAAATGATTATCATATCGTTCTTTTTGACAGCCCTCCTTTATTGCCAGTAACAGATGCAACTATATTGGCATCAAAAGTCGATGGTATTGTTTTGGTTATTAAAGAGGGAAAAACAACAAAGCGTAATATTGCAAGGTCAATTGAACTCATTAATAGCGTCAAAGGGAACCTTTTAGGCAGTGTAATTACAGGTATTCAGGAAAAAGAACAATATGGGTACAAAGATTATTATAGAAACTATGGGCTTGAGCATAACAGAAATAGCAACTTCTGATTAGAAATGAATTCATTAATCTATTTCAATAGATATTTGACTTATGTTACCGAAGAAAAATTGTGCACTTGTTGCTGCATTATCCTTTGTTCGTTGTAGAATAGTATTATGGACTTTCATATAGAAAAAATTAATGCTATAAAAGATGACCGCTGGGATAAATATATTATGCAACATCCTTTGGGTACTATATACCACCATTCGTGTTGGCAAGACATCATTCGCCTTACCTATGGCTATGAACCTTTCTATTTTGCATGTGTGGATGATAATGCCAATATTCGTGCCTGTATTCCCTTTTTCTATGTCGGCAGCCGATTGACAGGGAAAAGATTTGTATCGCTTCCTTTTACGCATTTTTGTGATCCGCTTATTTCTTCTTATTCTGAATTTGAACAAATATTTAATGCGATACAGAATCAACAAATTTCAAGACAGTTTTCTTTCATCGAACTACGAATTATGAACTTGAATACAACGTATTACCCGCCTGATTTTAAAATTCAAAAATTGTTTAAAATTCATATTCTCAACTTAAATAAAGACCCGGAAATATTGAGAGCCACATTTCATAAAAATCACATCCAACGAGGCATTAAAAAGGCGGAAAAAAGTGATATCAATTTGAAAAAAGGAATTGATATAAAAGATCTAAAAGAATTTTATAAATTACAGCTAAGAACAAGAAGAAAACATGGAGTGCCACCGCAACCATATTCATTTTTTGTCAATTTATGGAAAGAGCTCTATCCTGAGAATAGAATGGATTTACTGCTAGTTGAACATAGACACAAAACGATTGCTGGGATAATTTTACTTAAATTTAAAAATCGGGTATGTTATCAATACGGCGCTTCAGACGAAAACTATCTACAATATCGCCCCAATCATTTGTTAATGTGGCACGCTATAAAAAATGCATGCGAAGAAGGATTTGAATATTTTGATTTTGGCAAATCTTCTATTGAAAATACAGGTTTGATAGAATTTAAAAATAGGTGGGGGACAGAGGAATTTGATATTGCACACCTCTATTATCCTGATATTCATGGAATGCAGACCATTTCGAGAAAGTCGATCAAATACAAATTTACGAATTTAATTTGGGGAAATGCCCCACTGGCATTAACAGAATTGGGCGGTAAATTACTGTACAAACATTTAGGATGACTTGGGAAAAATATAATTTATTTATTAATATTCAAAAAAGACAGCTAATAAAAATAGGCTTAATATCCCTTTTATGAAGATCTGTATGATTTCATATTCAAGTTTTTTTGACAGCCGTGTTCAGCGCTATGCCCGTTCGCTTCTACAAAATGGCCACACTGTGGACAGTATCTGTCTGGGTATAAAAGGAAAAAAAGAATTGCAGGCGGTCTATGGAATACAGCCTTATCCGCTATTAATCCGTGAATACAATGAACGGTCTCTTTTTGCATATTTAAAGCAAATGTTCAGTTTTATCTTTTTATCAACAATAATGTGCACACGATTGCACTTTCGTAAACGGTATGATATCATCCATTTTCATAATGTCCCGGACTTTGGTATATTTTGTACAATTATCCCAAAGTTAATGGGAGCAAAAATTATTCTTGATATTCATGATATTTTACCTGAATTTTATATGCGTAAATTCTCTGTATCGGAAAATCATATTTCGATCCGACTTCTCAAATGGATTGAGAAAATTTCTTGTAGTTATGCCGACCATGTGATTACCGTAACAGAATTATGGCGTCAAAGACTTATTGAACGGTCTCTCAAACCTGATAAATGTACAGTGATTTTAAATGCCCCAGATAAAATAATATTTAACAGTCAATTTAAAGTTAAGAGAAATTTGAAGGATCAGCGTTTTACTCTTGGATATCATGGTAATTTCACGGAACCTACTGGAATTGATATTGCCATTAAAGCAATTTCTATTGTCAAAAAAAGTGTTCCTGATATACATTTTTTAATTATAGGTCAAGGCCGTGAAGAGAATTATCTGAAGAACCTATCAAAAACGCTTGGGCTTAAAGATTATATCACTTTTATCGAATCTGTTCCAGTGTATCGAATTCCACGGCTCATGTCGAAGGTGGATGCAGGAATTGATCCGAAAAGAGATGGCGTCTATTCAGGTGAAACGCTTAGTGTTAAGGCGATGGAATATCTGGCCATGGAAATACCATTAATTATATCAAAAACAAAAATTTCCCAATTATATTTCGATGATTCAACGGTTATGTTTTTTCAACCAGACGATGAACAAGATTTAGCCAAACGCATTATTGAATTGTTTCGTTCCTATCCTGTAAAGAGTAAAAAAATGATAAAAAATTCAAAGCGTTTTATTCAAGAATACAGTTGGGAAAAATATCAAAATAGTTATCTTAATCTTTTGAACATTCTAGTAAATCAAGATAAACCAGGTTCGTAATGAATAATTTTCTAAAACAAATATTTCGAGCAGATCAATGGTTATAAAAAGAGATTTTA
>CAZTZL010000005.1:38813-46906 GCA_964617625.1 uncultured bacterium | reverse complement strand
TAATTTTCTAAAACAAATATTTCGAGCAGATCAATGGTTATAAAAAGAGATTTTACAAATTCTTTTGGTATTCAATTTCAATTCAGTTAAAAGAGATTTTAATTATTACGATAGATGAATCATGACAATACAATCTCGTTACTTATCAATTTTATACTTTTTTATTATCGTTGTTATCGGGATTTTCATCGGTTATACACTTATTCGTGTTGGTAATTTCGATCTAAAATGGACGATCAGTATACTCCTGGTGTTATGTTGTATCCTGTTGTGGCCAATTTACGGGAAATTATCAAAAGATCCTGTCAGTTTATTATGGATTATTTTAATCCTGTCGATTCCCTTTGAATTTAATATTCATCTTGCATATAGAGAATATGTAGGTACCTTCAACGGCATTCTGTTTACTATTACCGATATCGCTCTGTTTTTTCTTATTATGATTTGGTTGTATCAACTCGCCAGCGACAAGACAGAAAAAATACGATTTTACCCGCAAGTTACAATTCCCATTCTATTTTTTTATATGACCAATTTCTTTTCATTGACAAACTCGCCCGACATGAATCTCAGTTTTTTCAGTATCGTTCAAAATTTAAAAACAGTCATACTGTTCTTTTTTATTGCCAATAAAGTGCGTGATAAAGCCATGCTTCAAATGATTTTTAAATTTTTAATGATATGCCTGATCGTGGAAGGACTGTTTTGTATTCTCCAGTTTATTACAAAAACCAATTTTACAATTGCGTTTAAAGTTGTTGAATCTGCAGGGGATGATATCTTCCGAATTGGCGGGACGACAGGCTCTCCCAATGTTACAGCAAGCTATCTTGCAAGCATGATCTCTATTCCTTTGTTATTTCTTATAATGAATGACAATCAGGAATCAAAATTACTTCCATTATTGTCAGCAGGCATTGGTCTTATTGCATTTATCTTGACGCAAACACGCGGTGCCTGGATCAGTTTCATCGTAGGAATATTTTTCTTTTTTTTATTAAATATTAAAAAATATAAGGGAATGTGGAAGCTGATATTGATCTCAGTCATCATAATAGGATTGACTGTTCTTATATTTCATAATATTATCATTGAACGTTTTTCAAAAGGGACAGAGACTGTATATTATCGATTGCATCTTATTCAATCCGCGTTGGAGATGGTTCGTAAATATCCGATCTTTGGAATAGGTCCCAATATTTATGCTCTGGTCATGAAAGATTATGTACCGTTTTTTCTAACTCAGGAACGATGGATCGTTCACAACCATTACCTTTTGGTTTGGGCGGAACTTGGCACAATCGGATTAATCGCCTTTTTAATTGTTATATTTTCCGTATTCCGCTATTTATGGCCATCAACGAAAAACGATGATTCTTTTATAAGAATATTTGCGTGGGGGATATGGACAGCGATGTTTATATTCTTTCTTCAAATGTTATTCGAATCGCTCGATGGCAGAATTTCGGATTCACATCTCTATCTTTTATTCGGACTGTCAGTAGGGATCCGTTCTTATCATGATGAATCAGTCAAATCAATAAAAAGTGAAATTGTTTTATGAAAACATCGGTCCGGTTATTAAGAAATACATTCTTCCTCTCTTTGGCACAAATTGTCAATCCAATTCTTTCCATGTTTCTGATACTGGTATTATCCAGGAAACTGGGTCCGGAGGGATTGGGAATTTACACGACTGTGCTCACACTGTTCACCTTTTTCAGTCTTTTTTCGGCACTGGGATTGAATTCGTACATTGTACGTGAAATCTCTTCCGATCGATCCAAAGCTGAAAAAATATTTTTAAATTCGTTTTACCTGGGTACAATTTCGTCTCTTGTTTTTTGCATGTTTATGGTATTGACTGCTTTTATACTTGGATATTCATCTACTCTCCTGAATGCTTCAATCGTCATGGCTGCAGCACTGTTTTTTGCAACGATCAGTACATTTACACAATCTATGTTGCAGGCTTTTGAAAAAATGGAGTATTGCTCGACTATATTGATTGTGGAAACAGTTATAAAAGTCATTGGAGGGATTGGAGTTGTTCTGGCCGGCTATCAAATTTTTCATGTCATTTGTATCGTTGCAATTTCAAATATTGTTTCCATGTTTTTGGGAATGTATTTTGTTAATAAACATCTATTCAAATTAAAAATCCGGTTTGAACATGATCTTCTGTTGAAAATGATAATGGAAATTCCTGTCTTTTTCATGTTGTCGGTTGTTGTAATGGTCTATTGGCAAATTGACATTTTAATGCTTTCTAAAATGAAAGGAATGGTTGATGTAGGGTATTATGCCGCAGCATATCGGTTTCTCACAATTGGAATTGGATTAACAAATTGCTACATTGCCGCTATTTTCCCGGTAATTTCCCGTTTTTACGTAGAATCAAAAGATAATTTTCAACAAAGCTGTATAAGCTCGATCAAATATTTGTCGCTTACGATTATCCCCATAGCTGTGATAGCAACCTATCTGTCAAAGGATATTATTCTTTTATTTTATGGAGATGAATTTATTGTTTCGGCGCGAACATTACAGATACTCATATGGACACTTGTTCTATTCCCGGCTGCAAATATACTTGGCAATGGACTTGTTGCGAGTCATCAGCAAAAGATAGATCTTCTCATCAATGTGCTTTCTGCATGTTTTAATATCGTATTGAATTTGATATTAATTCCTAAATACAGCCATGTCGGTGCGGGAGTCGCCACTTTTTTATCCATTGCATTTTTTGTTATCATTCAGCAGATTTTCGTAAGACGTGTACTTTTTAAAATGAACTATTCAAAAATGATTGCAAAACCGTATATTTCTGGTGTGATAATGGCACTATTTATTTTTATATTTAGGAGTAAAAATCATCTGTTCGTTTCTGTAATCGGTTTATTGATCTATGTATTCTCGTTATTTATTATCCGCTCTTTCAGCACTGATGAGAAAAATATTATCAGAAGTGCCTGGAAAGAAAGAAGAACTCTGTTCTCGTCCGATCGATCATGAAAAAAATAAACATTTTACATCTGCGAAAAAGTGCCGGTTTCTTTGGAGCTGAAAAAGTGATTATGTCTTTATCTCGTGGACTAATCGAGCAAGGACATAACAGCTGGATAGGATGCATTTATGACAGACGTTCTCCGGAAATGTCTCTTTCATTACAGGCAAATGAAGCAGGGCTGCCAACAATTACTTTCATTTGCAGGTCCGTTTTCGATCCGTTGACCCTTTGGAGAATATATCAATTCGTCAAAAACCAAAGAATCGATATTATCCATACTCACGGATTTAAGGCCGACATTTACGGGTGGATCGTCGCAAAATTGGCCAAGAAAGAAATCATTGCAACCAAACACGGATGGACACATTCCAGCAGTCGTATTCGTTTTTGGGAAAATGCGGATGTGTTGTTGCTGCCGTGGTTCGATAAAATTATTGTTGTGTCTGAACAATTAAAAAACGACCTCTCGAAAAATAATGTTGCGATGAAAAAAATGGCAGTGATACAAAATGGAATAGAAATTGAACAATCGGAAAATAGTCGTCTTGACATGCTAAAAAAGAGTATCGGAATCTCGAAAAATGATCTGGTTGTCGGCATCATTGGCAGGTTAAGCATTGAAAAAAACCATCGCTTTTTTATTGATGTTGCAAACCGGCTTACATCCATTTTTCCTTCTATAAAATTTTTGATTGTAGGAAATGGATCTCTCAGAGAAGAACTCGAAAAATATGCAAAATCACTCAAACTTTCCAATGTGATTTTTACCGGTTATCGCTCAGATGTCAAACAAATTATGTGTGCGATGGATGTTGTCGTTTCAACCTCTCTTCGTGAAGGCGTACCGATTGCTCTACTGGAAGCGATGTCTGTCAAAAAAACCATCGTGGCAACAGCTGTAGGAGGAGTGCAGAAGATAATCATTCATGGAAAAACAGGTTTTTTAGTCCCTCTGAACCGCTTGGAGGAATTTACCCAATACGTTAAAAAGTTGTTGGATGATAAAAATCTTAGGAAGTCATTTGGTGAAAATGCTTTTCAATTTCTTGAAAAAAATTATTCATATCAATCTATGGTCAGCGAATATTTATCTATTTATTGTGAAGTTACTGCATAGGTTTTATGAAAAATCGATCTAAAATTATCTACCTGGCCTGGGCACCTTACAACCGAAGGGCAGAATGTTTTGCACGGGAATTGGGGGCTGAATTGTGTTTAATCAATTATATCAAATACCGTAGCCCGCAATTGGCGCCTATCAAGTATCCCGTGATGGCCATAAAGACATTTCTTGTATTATGTCAGAAAAAGCCTAAAGTCGTTTTTTCGATGACCCCACCGCTTTTTTGTGTTTTTTTTGTTTATCTCTATTGTTTATATTCAAAAGCGAAGCATGTAATTGACGCCCATACCGGATCGTTGATGTCGGAGCCTTGGATCACATTACGATTTCTGCATAAATTTTTATGCCGTAAAGCATCAGTCACAGTGGTAACC
Source organism: uncultured bacterium (assembly GCA_964617625.1). Classification (GTDB taxonomy): domain Bacteria; phylum Zhuqueibacterota; class QNDG01; order QNDG01; family DSAB01; genus CAZTZL01. The sequence goes on along the minus strand of CAZTZL010000005.1, from coordinate 42,399 downwards.
AATCCATTTCTTGTCAACCTGGTCAAATCCTGGGGAGCAAAGAGTATCGATATGAATCCGCCAATTGAATTTCCGAATGTTTCACTAAAAAAAATTCAAGGTAAACAGAATGTTCTTTTTATCAATTCATTCGCACCGGATGAACCCATTGAAGAGATTATCAAAGTTGCACAATCTTTAAAAAATATTTCTTTTTACATTACGGGGGATATTTCTAAAGCACCTAAAAGAATTATACAAGCTGCGCCCAAAAATGTGATTTTTACCGGTTTTGTTTCTTATGAAGAATATATTCGATTGCTGGCCAGCGTGGATGGCGTGCTTTGTTTTACAAAAAGGGATCATACATTGCTTTCGGGAGGAGAAGAAGCTCTTTTCATGGGGAAACCACTCTTAACATTTGGCTTTCCTTTTTTAAGGGAGTTCTTCAATCACGGCACTGTATTTGTGGAACAGTACACAGAAGCGATTCGAAATGGAGTGATTCATCTGATAAAACATAAGAAAAAATTTGAAAAAGAGATGATACAACTTCGAAAAGATAAATTAAAAATATGGAAAAGAGATTTGAACAATTTGAAAAAAATAATTCTAATGTGAGTTAAAATGAACAAATATTTAAAGAAAATGTCTACAGTCTATTTTATCATTCGAGATCTGATTCCACGGAAATCTTCTTTTAAGATAACCAATCTTGAATCGATTGAACGGGCAATGTTATGGTTATGCAGCGCACAGGATGCCGTTCATGGTGGAGGAGTTGCGACCAGTTACGATTTGCGAAAAGGCTGGCTGCCTCCTTTTCCGGAAACCACAGGATACATTGTCCCCACATTTTTCAATTATTACGACCTGACAAAAAACGAAAATTATCGAACGCGCGCAATTTCCATGCTCGACTGGTTGCTGGAAGTGCAGGAAAGCAATGGTGCCATAAGCGGCATTGTTGAAGAGGCAAAACATCCTCTTGTCTTCGATACAGGACAAGTTCTGTTCGGCTTTATTCGGGGCTACCTGGAAGTCGGAACAGAATTGTATCTTTATGCAGCTCAAAAAGCGGGTGACTGGCTTGTGAAGCATCAGGATACGGACGGCAAATGGAGCCGTCATGTTTATAATGGAATTCCGCATTCCTATCATACGCGTGTTTCATGGGCTCTCGCCGAATTAAGCAAAATTGTTCAAAATCAAAAATATAAGGAGTCTGCACAAAAGAATTGTGATTGGGCATTGTTGAATCAGCTGAAGAACGGATGGTTTGAACAGAATTATTTTTCCCCCGGCCAACCGGTTTTCACTCACATGATTGCTTACGCAACTCGGGGATTGCTGGAAACAGGAGAAATCCTGCATTGTAAGAAATATTTAAATAGCGTTCAAAAAGTTGCCGATATTGTATTGTCACTTCAGCGAAATGACGGTTCGGTTCCTGGCAGTTTCAACGAAAATTGGAAACGCACAACGACATCTTCCTGTTTGACAGGAATTGCCCAGTTCTCAATTATATGGTCACGTTTATTTGAAATCACAGGCAACCGGAAATATATAAACGCAGCCCAAAAAGCCAATCATTTTCTCATTCGCACACAAGAAAGAACCCGTTTCCCAAAGGGAATCCAGGGGGGAATAAAAGGATCACATCCAATTAATGGGAATTATCTGGCTTTTGTATATCCCAACTGGGCCGCCAAATTTTTTGTGGATGCATTGATACTGGAATATAATATAAGCAAGGAGTAAAATGAGTATTGCAATTGTCGTCGGAACTCGTCCGGAAATAATCAAAATGGCTCCAATAATACGATACTGCCGTAAAAATTCTATCAATACAGTTCTTATACATACAGGTCAGCACTATTCCTATGAAATGGATCGTATCTTTTTCAGAGAGCTTGAATTAGACGATCCGGATTACAATCTTGAAGTTGGATCCCATTCACATGCCAGGCAGACAGCATTGCTTTTAACGCGCATAGAAGACGTCCTTGTCAAAGAAAGCCCGCATGTCGTCCTGGTTGAAGGGGATACCAATTCTGTGCTTGCAGGCGGTCTGACAGCCGCAAAATTGCATATTCCAGTCGGACATGTCGAAGCGGGACTGAGAAGTTACGATCGGGAAATGCCCGAAGAAATCAATCGCATTCTGGTAGATCATATTTCGACTTTCTGTTTTGCGCCAACTGAAAGCACGAAAAACATTTTGCTCCGGGAAGGAGTTGATCCGTCAAAAATATTTGTGACCGGCAACACAATCGTAGATGCTGTATATCAAAATCAGATTCTTGCCGAGAAAGAGAAAGATATTTTAAAACGTTTTGAAATAGAACCATCCAAATATTTTTTGTGTACCTTGCATCGACAGGAAAATGTGGATCATATCCATAAACTTAAGAATATTTTCAAGGGCTTGAAAATGGTTTATCTTCACTTCAAAATACCCATTATTTATCCAATCCATCCCCGAACAAAAAAGCGATTGGAGCAGTTTAAAATCAAAATACCGGAAGGTGTCATACTTAGTGAACCATTGGGATATTTCCCTTTCCTTTATCTTCTTAAAAACAGTGCGCTGGCCCTGACCGATTCGGGCGGTATTCAGGAAGAGTCATGCATTCTTCAGATTCCATGTGTGACTCTGAGAGGGAATACCGAAAGGCCGGAGACACTGGAAGTCGGGAGCAACCTTTTAGCCGGGACAGATCCGAAGAAAATTCTGCTATCTGCAAAACAAATGATTAATAAAAAAAATGTTTGGGAAAATCCGTTTGGTGATGGAAAAAGTGCGCATCATATCGTATCCATACTTCAAAGGTTAAATTGAGGCAGTTAATGAGATCGGTTTTATTCCTTTCGCGAGCGGGTGCAGGCGATCAGTCTGCCTACACTCACCGGCTTCACAAGTTACAAAGCGGATTGGAAGCTTTCGGCGTTAAAACGGGCATTTATCATTTGGGCGACGATCCGACAGGATCACACACATTAATTCCATTCTATATTCCCAAGTTGTCAAAACTGTTTTGTCAATACGATTATATACATGCAGGAGGCACTCCGTGTGCTTTTGTGGCGTGTGTTTGCAAGCCATTTCATGGCAAAAAGGTCATTTATGATAATCATGGCGATTATATTCGAGAAGCTGTGCAAAATCGTTCTCAAATCAATAAACATTTTTCATCGATTCATATTTCTGTCTTAAAAGCATTCTTACAGGAATTGATAGCTGTCTGGTTTTCCGATTATTTTCTTGCCGTATCCAAACCATTAAGCAAGTTAATGAGAAGCCGGGGAGCAAATCCAAAACGCCTGCACCTTATTCGAAATGGTGTTGATTTGAAATTGTTTTCGCCTTTGCCACACGTAAAACAAAAGTCAAATTCATTAACTATTACATATGCTGGACAATTTCAAAACTATCAAGCAATTGACGATTTTATTGAAGCTGCGCGAAGGAATCAAAACTCTTTTCTGAGATACCGGATTATTGGGTTTTCTAAAACGGAATCCAGTTTGAAAAAAGAATTTCACAAAATTCTTGGGAAAAATGTGGAACTATTCGATATGGTTTCTCAGAAGGAACTCGTCTCAT
>CAZTZL010000005.1:0-38713 GCA_964617625.1 uncultured bacterium | reverse complement strand
CTTGGGAAAAATGTGGAACTATTCGATATGGTTTCTCAGAAGGAACTCGTCTCATTATTACGATCTTCGGATATTCTGGTCATTCCAAGAAAGCCGTCTCCGGTCACGGAAATTGCCTTTCCGACTAAATTTGCCGAATATCTTGCCATGGGTAAACCGGTCATTGTTTCTTCGGTAGATGAAACCGCAGAATTTGTTGAATCAAATCATTGTGGTTATGTATACAATGGATGCGCCCCGGATTTGTCCAATCTATTTAAAAAAATCGGACAATCTGACCGAACAATCTTAAAAAAAATGGGGGAGAAGGGAAGAAAGCTGTCTGAAACGACTTTTGATTGGGGAAATATCACAAGAGCTTATTATGATCACATTATTTGTAAAAAAAATATCTCCGCAGACTGATAAACGAAATCGATCTGTTGATGAAAACCTGGTCAATCGTTACAAGAATGAGCTTGGTATTCCTGAAGATATAAAAATAACCGAAAAAATGGTTTATGGTCATTTAGATTTAGAAATTAAACTTGCCGAAAAATTAAGACGATCTCCAAGAAATAAACGATGGGACATTGCCAAAAGATGTTATACCGACTTTTATACTCAATTGAGTTGGCTTCCAAAATATGCCGGAACATCTTTAAAAATACCGATTGAAATCAAAGAAGATGCTATTATCAATATCATTAGCAAATCTCCCAAGAACATATATGAGATCGGATCAGGAAGCGGTGAATTGCTTTTTTTTCTTGCAGAAAGCGGACATCAGTGTCGTGGCTGCGATTTGTACGAAAAAAGGGGACTTCAGGAAAAATTTACTCATCCACACTTTACGAGAAGTATTTCGGATGGTGTACATTTGGACCGTTTTGAACCAACCGATATGTATGATATTGTAATTTCGAATAATGTTTTCGAACATCTACATCCGGATGACGCAATGGACCATATTAAAAGCGTCCATCGGATTTTGAAAAATGAAGGGCAATATATTCTGAAAACACCACATCAATTTTATGGCCCGCATGGTATCGAAAAAATTTTTGGTTTTGATAAATCAATTGGATTCCATCTTAAAGAGTATACATTTACTGAAATTTTCCGAATGGCAAGAAAAACCGGTTATCAATCTATTGGAGCTATTTTTATTATTCCTGCACCTTTGAAATATATAATTACCAAATCCCTATTTTTTAAATATTATTCCATATATGGGAAGTTTTTCATTCGTTATCTTGTTTTTCTTGAAAATATTTATCAATTCGGAAAAAATATAAGATGTAGACAAATATTACGTCAATGTTTTCGATACATCTTTTTTCCTCGCCAGGTTTTCGTCGTTTTAAAAAAGTAATATCATGAAATTTTTAAATTTAACAGTTGTGAAATATTTATTTTTGTAGTGACATTTTATTAATTTTAAAATTCGGTATACTTTTTGCCAAATTTATACATCAGAACAAGGATGATCAATAATTAAAAAGAAGATAAAAATGGCAAAAATAATTCTAAAAAATCTCTTTAAAGAACATATCTTGAATAAAATATTGTTGTTAATCTTGACTTTATCAATGTATTTAAATTCTGAGTCAAATGCCCAGAATATCTACTATGTCTCACCTAATGGCAATGACAATAGCAATGGTTCGTATGGTGCTCCATGGAGAAATATCAATCAAAGTCTAGGCAAAATTTTCCCAGGTGACACTTTGGAAATCATGGCAGGCACATATACCGGTATTGTCAGTAATTTTGTCCGATCCGGGACAGAAGGACATATGATTACAATCAGAAATCATAATCAGGATCATGTCATTCTTGATGGTGCCGGAGCATGGACAGTCATCGATTTTCACGATATGTCATACTATCACTTTAGAGGTTTGGAGATTACTGGGGGAATGTGGGCAGGAATCAATGGAGTTCGGTATCACTATTCAAAAATATCGGAATGTAAAATTCATGATATCGGACCCTCTACGGGAACTTCAGTAGGGATATATATTTCGGATTCACCAGGCGGTACCGGCAGTGCAACCCATAATATTGTAGAATATAACACAATATACAATGTGCATGGGGAAGGTGTTTACATTGGCAACAATGCATACACAACACCGCCAGACGGCTCTCCGTGTAATTATAATATCATACGATACAATGATATTTCGTTTTGCGGTGACGGTATTGATATCAAGACCGGCTCAAAATATAACCAGATTATCGGGAACCGGTTTCACGACGGCATACCGGGTGAGTATTATGCAGCTATTCTTCTATATGAAGAATCCATAGTGGACAGTAATTATGTTTATAATAACAGTAATTATGGGATATGGATTCAAGGGAATCACAATACAATCTCACGCAATGTTATTTATGGGAATAACATATATGCAATTTTTATTACTGGCGAAGAAGATTACTGGAATGGGTATAAAGATTCTGGTGATGACAATATCCTGATAAACAATACTATTGCTGATAATAATGGTTTTGGTATTTGGATATGGGCAGGAGTGGAAAAAGATGTTAAGAACACCACAGTTAAGAATAATATATTTATCAATAACACAAATTACCAATTTTATGCATATCCTTATGCCCAAACTGGTATGCAAATGGACGGGAACAATTATATTTCCTCTTCGACGCCGCTGATCAGATACAACAATGTGAATTACAATACCGTAGAATCTTTTCGCCAGGCCACAGGGCAGGGGGTACATTCTGTTTCTCTAAATCCTTCCTTTGTCGATGCGACAAATCATGATTATCATCTTCAAAGTACAAGTCAACTGATCGACCGTGGTATCAATGTTGGGTTACCGTATATAGGTCAGGCACCCGATATCGGTGCATTCGAAAATGAAAACGAGGAACCTGTTTTAAATCAACATATATATTACGTTTCAACAAACGGGAATAATAATAATACAGGTAGTTTAAACAATCCATGGAAAACAGTGGATTATGGAGTCAGCCAATTATTCCCAGGTGACACTTTGGAAATCATGGCAGGCACATATACCGGTATTGTCAGTAATTTTGTCCGATCCGGGACAGAAGGACATATGATTACAATCAGAAATCATAATCAGGATCATGTCATTCTTGATGGTGCCGGAGCATGGACAGTCATCGATTTTCACGATATGTCATACTATCACTTTAGAGGTTTGGAGATTACTGGGGGAATGTGGGCAGGAATCAATGGAGTTCGGTATCACTATTCAAAAATATCGGAATGTAAAATTCATGATATCGGACCCTCTACGGGAACTTCAGTAGGGATATATATTTCGGATTCACCAGGCGGTACCGGCAGTGCAACCCATAATATTGTAGAATATAACACAATATACAATGTGCATGGGGAAGGTGTTTACATTGGCAACAATGCATACACAACACCGCCAGACGGCTCTCCGTGTAATTATAATATCATACGATACAATGATATTTCGTTTTGCGGTGACGGTATTGATATCAAGACCGGCTCAAAATATAACCAGATTATCGGGAACCGGTTTCACGACGGCATACCGGGTGAGTATTATGCAGCTATTCTTCTATATGAAGAATCCATAGTGGACAGTAATTATGTTTATAATAACAGTAATTATGGGATATGGATTCAAGGGAATCACAATACAATCTCACGCAATGTTATTTATGGGAATAACATATATGCAATTTTTATTACTGGCGAAGAAGATTACTGGAATGGGTATAAAGATTCTGGTGATGACAATATCCTGATAAACAATACTATTGCTGATAATAATGGTTTTGGTATTTGGATATGGGCAGGAGTGGAAAAAGATGTTAAGAACACCACAGTTAAGAATAATATATTTATCAATAACACAAATTACCAATTTTATGCATATCCTTATGCCCAAACTGGTATGCAAATGGACGGGAACAATTATATTTCCTCTTCGACGCCGCTGATCAGATACAACAATGTGAATTACAATACCGTAGAATCTTTTCGCCAGGCCACAGGGCAGGGGGTACATTCTGTTTCTCTAAATCCTTCCTTTGTCGATGCGACAAATCATGATTATCATCTTCAAAGTACAAGTCAACTGATCGACCGTGGTATCAATGTTGGGTTACCGTATATAGGTCAGGCACCCGATATCGGTGCATTCGAAAATGAAAACGAAGGAGATAGCACTCCCCCAAATCCTCCTTTAAATTTGACAAGCCCAAATCAAACTTCAAATTCCATTGAAATAAATTGGAATGCACCAAAAATTGCAAATGACGGAGACTATGCTGCATATTATAAAATTTTTAGAAACAATAAACAAGTAGGAACGCCTTCAGAAACTTATTTTATTGATACAGGTTTGATGGATCATACTCCATACGGGTATAAAGTGTATTCCGTTGATGATAATGAAAATGTAAGTATGCAATTCGCAGAAGGAACGTTCCAAACTCTGGTTAGTTTTTATCCAAAAAATGAGAATTTATTTGCTACAATTAATATAGGAGAAATATCGAAATGGAATAAAACAGAAATACCCATTTTAATAACGACATCTGAAGACGTTTCAAAAGTACCCACACCACTAATTTTTATAGAAAATGATTTAACAAAAACATTGATTGAAGTATCAGGCGAAATACCTGGGAACACATTTTTAGGTAAATTGGTAATCAATAAAACAACAGCTGATGGGAAAGGATATTTAAAATATGATGAAGGAATATTAATTGACCTTAATGGAAGAACAGGAATAAACATTATTGAAGGAGATACAATAATTTATATAGATAAAACCCCACCAACAACACCCTCAATCATTAATATTAATTTATCAAATAGCAATTAAAACATTTGACAAAATCTTAAATTTTTTATAATTTATAATCCATAAAATTGCCCCCGTAGCTCAGATGGATAGAGCAACTGCCTTCTAAGCAGTGGGTCGCAGGTTCGAGTCCTGCCGGGGGTACAAAAGATTTAAATATAATTATACATAATATATATTATATGCATATATATTTTATTCTGTTTGCTCTAGAGTCTTTATTAACTTTCTTGCTTGTGATTTTATTGGTGCGTATGGTTCATAATTAATTACTTTTTTCAGAAGTTCTACAGCTTGATGACCTTCATTTGTTTGTATTAATGCCAATGCCATATTATATATTGCCAAAGGATTATTTGGGTCTTTTTTAAATGCAAATTTATAATTTTGTATTGCTTCATCAAATTTTCTTTCTCTCATTAAATTAATTCCATATAAAGTATAACAAAGCGGATCTTTTTTACCCATTTCAATGGTCTTTTTTAATACTTCAATTGCTTCATTTGATTTACCCATTAAATGTAATGTTATCCCAAGTGATTTTAGATAAAGTGATTTTTTTGCATTCAACCTAACTGCCCTTTTAAAACAATCAGAAGCTTCGGCAATATTTCCATTTTTTAGTTTTGCCTCTCCCAATAAATACCACGCATAAGCGTCAGATGGTTTGCTTTTAAGGTATTTTTTATAAATATTTTCTGATTTAACAAAATCACCGGATAAATAAAATAGTACTCCTTTTGCAAGATATTCTTCCCGGTTTTTTGTTCTATCAATTGTTGTATCTTCAAAATTGGATGCTTTAATTGAACGTTTTGCATATTCAGCCATTTCGGTCCCAGGAGACTTTTCGATAACTTTCCGATAATAGTTATTCGCTGCGTCTACGTCGCTTAGCATGCTTTGTATCTTTGCCAATCCTAGATAAGCTCTGCTCTCTGATGGATTTAATTCGATTGTTTTATTAAACATCTCAATTGCTTCATTGAATTGTTTTTGTACGCTGTAAATTGCCCCCAAATTTAGATAAGCCAATAGATTATTTTTATTTAACCTTATACTTGATAGAACATTTTTTTCTGCTCTATCAAACTTTCTTAATTTGATCCAGTCTATTCCTAATATTAAATATGCTTTATAGTGAATCGGACAAATCTGAATTGCTTTTTCTGTGTAATTGATTGATTCTTGATAATTTTTTGTTTCAAAATAGATTAATCCTAATTTGTATAAATAATCAACATCTTCTTCATTTATAGATATTGCTTGCTTCCATTTTTCTATAGCTAAATCATATTTTTTTTCTTTTGCGAAAACAGTCGCCTCCCTATGTAATGATTCTGCTGATTCATTAATATTTTCAGGATACCATTGAATTATTAATTTATCACTGTCAATAAATCCTTCAATAATACCGACTTTCGTGTCATACATCTTTAAAACACTTTGTTTAATAATTTCGGGATCTTCTATTTCTCCCGGGAAATTAAAAAAATATGAGTCATTTTTTAAGTTTTGAATATCCAGGCTGACTGTGATGATTTTTGAAATTGATTGCGGAGTCATAGCTTCCCCCCTAAGGAAAGTTTATTTATTGACTTTTAGCTCGTTTATTTTTTCAATCAGGTTGTCGGGTTTCATTATAAGTATTTGTCCGGTTTTTCTTTCTTTAAATTCAATTTTTTTATTTTTTATCCAATTTTCTCCAATTATAATTTGATATGGCATACCCAGAAGTTCGGCATCTTTAAATTTAAATCCCGGTGAAACTTTCCGGTCATCAATAATAGTGTCGATTTTATTTTTAATGAGTTCATTATATATTTTTTGAGCTACATTGGCAATATCAGGAATATCAACCTTTAAGGGTATAATATGTACCAAATAAGGTGCAATTGAAACGTCCCATACAATACCTTTTTCATCTTTATTCTGATCGATAAAAGCTGCAATGATTCTTTCCACACCGATTCCGTAACTTCCCATAATAATAGGTTGTTCTTTACCATCGGTATCTAGAAATCCAGCTTTCATATTTTTGGAATATTTAGTCCCAAGTTTAAAAATATGTCCAAGTTCAATGGCATTAACAATTTTCAATTTCCCATTACATACAGTACATTTTTCATATGAAAGCACATTTCGAATGTCAATATAATCTTCAGGCTGAATATCTCTGCCAAATTCCAGGCCTGTCACATGATAATCTATCCGATTTGCACCGGTTATCAGATCATGCTGGTTTTGGATAGCCAAATCAGCAATGATACGAACTTTTTTCTTGGTAGAATAGGGTCCTATAAATCCAATTTCTGCACCGCATATTTCTGAGACTTCATCGGGATTTGCGGAACGTACACTGCCACCCAAATAGGATTGCAGTTTTGATTCGTTGACTTCATGATCACCGCGAATCAAAACCATTACCGGTTTATCCTCATAGAAAAAAAGAAGAGATTTCATCAGTTCTGCCGGTGTTTTTTTTAAGAATTTTGATACTTCCTCAATTGTTTTTTGTCCAGGTGTGTGCATGTACTCTATTTCATGTTTTTCGCTAGTGATTAATTCAGGTACCGACTGAGCAATCTCCATATTTGCGGCATAATTACAGTTTTCACAAAGAACAAGTGTGTCTTCTCCATATTCGGATTCCATCATAAATTCCTGAGAACCACTCCCCCCCATTAAACCGCTTGATGCACCGACAATATGAAAATGAAGACCGCACCTATTAAATATTCGTTTATAAGCTTCTGCATGCAACTGGTAGGATTTGTCTAATCCCTCTTCACTGGCATCAAGGCTATATGAATCCTTCATAAAAAACTGTCTTGCTCGAATTACACCCGATCGAGGTCTTGGTTCATCACGGAATTTGGTTTGAATTTGATACCATATCTGAGGCATATCTTTGTAAGATCGAATAAATTTTCTTGCCAAATCACAAATAATTTCCTCGTGTGTTGGAGCCAGTGCAAGTATTCTGTTCTTGCGATCTTTCAGACGAAACATCTCATCTCCAAAAGCAGAATTCCTGCCGGTTTCGTCCCATATTTCAATCGGATTAAGCACAGGGAGATGCAATTCCTGTCCACCGATTCGATCCATTTCTTCCCGGATGATACTCATGATTTTTTGCATTACTTTCCATCCAATCGGCAAAAATGAGTACACTCCGGAGGCAAGCGGTCGAATCAATCCCGCCCGCAACATCAATTGATGGCTCGGAATGATCGCGTCAGTTGGAATTTCTTTTTGTGTTGGTATATATGATTCAGATAATTTCACTTTAAATTCCTTTTATTTGCCGATATGCCTGGACTGTATTTTTTAAAAGCAATGCCCTGGTCATTGGGCCTACACCGCCAGGAACGGGTGAAATCGCATCGGCAACCAAAGAGACTTCATTAAAACAGACATCTCCAACAAAACGATACCCCTTTGTGCAGGACACATCCTCAATGCGATTAACACCAACATCGATGACGACCGCACCTTTTTTAATCATATCCTTGTGAATCAATCCTGGTTTACCGACAGCTGCGATCAAAATATCCCCAGTTTTTGTAATCTCACCTAAGTTTGGTGTTCTTGAATGGCAGATCGTAACGGTTGCATTGCCTCTTTTCTCCTGTTTCCGCAACAGGAGAAGTCCCAGCGGTTTTCCAACAATACTGCTTCTGCCTACAATGACAACCTTTTTCCCCTCTGGGAGATAGTTATAACGGATCAGAAGCTCCACAATACCTGCAGGCGTACAGGGAACAAATCCATCATTAGCTCCGGAAAACAATTTTCCGATATTGATAGGATGAAAACCATCAACATCTTTTTCAGGAGAAATAGTTTGAATAATTATATTTTCATTGATGTGATTCGGTAGTGGGAGTTGAACAAGAATTCCGTGAACATCCGGATTTTCATTTAATTTTTGAATCAATCGCATTAATTCAGATTGCTTAACATCTGACGGATAAGTTATTGTCTCGGAAATCATGCCAACCTTTTCACAATCTTTGCCTTTATTTTTCACATAGATCTGTGATGCCGGGTCCTCCCCCACCAAGATAACGGTTAGATTTGGTGGACTTTTTAAATCCCGGACCTCTTTCTTGATTTCTTCACGGATTTCTTCTGCGACTTTTTTCCCGTCTATAATGACAGCCACTGTATCAATCCTTTATTAATGGATGCGTTTATATTTTATTTCGCATAATCGATTGCGCGATACTCACGTATAACAATAACCCGAATTTGGCCTGGATATTCCATCTCGCTTTGAATTTTCTCCGCAATATCTGTTGCGAGTTGATCCGCCATTGCATCGTTGATATTTTCGGGCTGTACGAGAACACGTACTTCCCTTCCAGCCTGGATGGCATATGTTTTTGAAACACCGCTGAAAGATTCAGCGATTTTTTCAAGATTCTCCAAACGCTTAACATACCCTTCGAGTGTTTCCCGTCTTGCTCCCGGCCTTGAGCCTGAAATGGCATCTGCAGCCTGAACAAGTGCGGAAATGGGTGTGTTCATTTCAATATCACCATGATGCGAGGCAATCGCATTTTGTACAATAGGACCTTCACCATATTTTTTCGCAAGATCTGCTCCAATCTGGAAATGGGTACCTTCGACACTTTTATCTACTGCTTTTCCGATATCATGCAAAAGTGCAGCTCTTTTACTGACGACGGCATCCAAACCAAGTTCACTCGCCATTAATCCGGCAAGGTAAGCCATCTCAATGCTGTGCTGAAGGACATTTTGCCCGTAACTGGTTCGATAATTCAACTTACCAAGTAATTTGACAAGTTCCGGGTGTAATCCATGTACGCCGGTATCAAGCATGGCCTGTTCTCCAAGATGCTGAATGGCTTCTTCCATCTCTTTTCTTGTTTTTTCAACAACTTCTTCAATGCGCCCCGGATGAATACGGCCGTCTGTAATTAATTTTTCCAGAGCCCTCTTGGCTATTTCCCTTCGATACGGATCAAATCCCGAAAGAATCACTGCTTCAGGCGTATCGTCGACAATCACATCAATGCCGGTTGCATTTTCAAAAGAACGGATGTTACGGCCCTCTCTTCCGATAATCCTACCTTTCATTTCATCGCTGGGCAATTGCAGTACTGAAACTGTTGTTTCAGCCGAATGATCAGCAGCGGTACGCTGAATTGATGAAATAATAATTTCCTTTGCTTCCCGATTTGCCGAAAGACGAGCCTGATCCTTGATATCCTTGACCATTTGAGCAGCATCCTGTTTTGCTTTTGAAAGAAAATTCTCTTTCAATTCTTTAATGGCTTCTTCATGCGACATTCCGGATATTTTTTCGAGACGCTCGTTTTGGATCGCAACAATATTGTCAAGTTCTTCATTTTTTTTCTGCATATGGCTTGCTTTATCTTTAAGGCTTTGTTCAATTTTCTTCAGCTCACCTTCTTTTTCATTCAAATGGGACAATCTTTTATCCAACTCAATTTCTTTTTGTTCCAATTTACGTTTTTGCTTTTCGGTATCCTGACGCTGCACCCTTGTTTCTTTTTCAAAATTTTGCTTAAGCTTGAACCATTCATCTTTCGCTTCAAGAATTTTTTGATTCTTTACAGCTGAACCTTCTTTTTCAGCTTCAGAAACAATCTTTTCCGCCAATTTCTCTGCACTTGCCACCTTTCCCTGACCGATACGTTCATTTAAAATCCAACCGATAAAAAACATCGCCAAACTAACTACAGCAGCAATTATAACGAACACATATGTTTCCATACTACCTCCAATCTATAAAAAAACCCCGCTCATGAATAAAAAAGATCATTCAACCCGAATACTGTCTTGGCTGAAAGAAACGTTTGTCCTGCGGGGAAAATTTTCCGATGCTTCTTTTTTTAAAGACAGACAATAAACCTATTTTACATTTTTAAGCTGCCTGTCGATTAAAGAATTAATTTCTTTTATTTTGTCCTCAAGTTGTGTGCGAATTTCCTCTTTGTCAGCGCGTTCACGAAACAATTCGTCTGCAATATTTAATGAAGCTAAAATGGCTACTTTAAGTGACGAATCAACACGAAAATTACTATCCACCTCGCGCATTTTTTTATCCACATATTCTGCAACGGCCTTGATATAATTCGCATCTGCCTGGCCGCGAATAGAATATTCGGCACCATAAATTCTTACTTTGAGGACGTTTTTATCCGAAGACATCGGAAAAGTCCTGCAGGGTTATTAGGTTAAAAAACAAAAATTTTCAAGAAATTTGAAAGATGTCATTATTCTATATCCTCAAATTCCTTGAGTTTCTGAAGCAAACTTTCTACTTTTGAACGAATATGATCTTCCTTTTCCCTGAAAGATGTCATTTCTGTTTGAATCTCCTGATACTGTTCGGATTCCTCCTTAAGGGAATGGACGATACTTTCTTTTTCCTCCAATCTTTGTTGTAATTCCTTGTTCCGTGTCCGCAGTTCTTCATTTTCCATTTTCAGTCTGTCCACTAAAGATAAAATCTGATCGATTTTTTTTTCAAGCTCTTCGAATGTATTTAATTCCATTTCAACCTCCAATCATTTTTGGAGACATCAGGAACGCAATGAAGCACCCAAGCATGATTCAAGAGTTTTTAATATGGATGCGATGATTGGGTCCACATCTTCTTCCTGAAGAGTACGAACAGGCGACTGAAATGTTAGTGAAAAAGATATACTCTTTTTCCCATCGGGAATCTGTTTACCCTGATAGAGATCGAACAATTCCAGCTTGGATAGCATTTCACCAGCATTTTTAAAGATTATCTTCTCAACCTCGGATGCAGTAATTGATTCGTCTACTACAATAGAAAGATCCCGGTCGATCGATGGAAATTTGGGGATTGGACTGTATCTTCTTTTTCGTGTAATCAAACTTTGTAATACATCGACCGAGATTTCAAAACCAAACACCGGATCGCGAATGTCCCATTTCTTGAGTATGGAAGGATCGATTTCACCGGATATGCCGATTTTTGTATCTTGGCAATGCACGGACATACACGTTGCGGATTGAAAACCGATATGCGGTTCAAGTCTAAATTGATAACCATCCATGTGAAGATGCTCAAACAGTGTGGAAATAATTCCTTTCAAATGAAAAAGATTAAAAAAATCGATTTTCTCATTCCAGAAAGGTTTTATTCGGGTTGCACCGGATAAAACACCCCCAATGAAAAGTGATTCCTCCGGAAGTGATCCTTTATCTTTGGCCCAGAAGACTTGTCCGATTTCAAAAAGACGTAAATTTTGCTGTGAACGGTTTTTGTTCCACTGAACCGCATCGAGAAGGCACGGCATCAACATGGTTCTCATGCAGGCAGTTTCGGGACTCAACGGGTTTTCCACCACGACCGGTTTTTTATCTGGTGTAAAAGATGAAACATGTTTCTCCGAAACAAGACTATTTCCCAAAGTTTCATAAAAACCGAAACCGATAAATACATTTTTCAACTCTTCAGAAAAATCCTGCTTGGCATTGGTTTGAAAACTCAAAGGGACACTTGAAAATACCTTGGATTCGATCTTGTCATATCCATAATGACGAATGATTTCTTCGACAAGATCAATTTCTTTCTTGAGATCGGGACGAAATGTTGGAACTTTTACTCGAATAGGATCTCCATCTTCAGCTTGAAGTTCGAGACCTCGGAGAATGGAAAATACCTTTTCTTTTGGTACTTCGATTCCCAGGACAGCCTTCAATTTTCTCAAAGACAATGTTAAATTTTCGGGAAGGATTTTCGAGGGATAAACATCACCTACGCCTTTTGCAACATGTCCACCGGCGATTTCGGCAATCAGCTTGGCTGCCCGATTGGCCGCATAAACCGTGTTGTTAGGATCAATACCTCTTTCAAATCGTTGAGATGCGTCTGAATTTATGCCCAGTCTTTTAGCTGTTTTACGAATCATTAATGAATTAAAACAGGCACTCTCAAGGAGAATGTGTCGTGTTTTTTCGGAAACTTCGGAATTCAATCCGCCCATGATTCCCGCGAGCGCAATCCCTCTATCCTCATCACAAATGAGCAAATCGTCATTGCAAAGCGTATGTTCTTCATTATTCAGAGTTGTGAATTTTTCTTTTTTATCGGCTTTTCTGACAACGATCTTCCCGCCCTGAACCAGATCATAATCGAATGCGTGTAATGGATGCCCTGTTTCGTACATGACATAATTCGTAATGTCAACCACATTGTTGATCGATCGAAGTCCTACAGATTCTATCCTTTCCTTGAGCCATTTTGGCGATTGTCCAATTTTTACATCACGAATAATACGAACACTGTATCTCGGACAGGCTATCGGATTTTTAATTTCGATTTGAACATAGTCATTCACAGAAGAATCCGTCTCTTTGATCAGGTCGTCAGGCTTTTTCAAGGGATTTGTAACAATGACGCCCACTTCTCTTGCAATACCAAGATGACAAAGACAATCCGGACGGTTGGGTGTAACATTAACCTCAAATATCATATCGGATTTTTGGGAATCCCCAAAAGTATTTCCGACAGAATATTTCTTTTTCTCAAGAACAAGTACGCCGTCATGATTGTTGCTCAATCCCAATTCACGTTCGGAACAGATCATTCCTTCAGATTGTATCCCGCGAATGATTTTTTCTTCGATGTGCATGTTTTCGGAAAGAGTAACACCCGTTGTGGCTACAACCACTCTTTGACCTTCCTGAACATTCGGTGCGCCGCAGACAATTTGTAATACTTTATCTCCAACATCGACTTTGCATACTTTTAGTTTGTCTGCAGATGGATGTTTTCTGGCCTCAAGAATATCACCGACTAAAATTCCGTCGTACCCGGGCTTCACTGAAGATATTTCTTCAACCTCAAGTCCGACCATAGTCAACCGATCTGCCAGTTCGACCGGAGACATTTTAAATGAAATATATTCTTTTAACCATTGAACACTTATTTTCATAAAGTTAACCTAAAACTGATCCAAGAACCGGATGTCGTTTTCATAAAAAAGGCGGATATCGTTCACTTCATACAGCAGCATGGCAAGCCGCTCGACACCCATACCAAATGCATATCCCGTATATTTATCCGGATCATAATTCACATAACGAAATACTGCCGGATTAACCATACCTGCCCCTGATATTTCGATCCATCCTGTTCCTTTGCAGACACGGCATCCCTTGCCTCGGCAGATCAAACATGAAAAATCATATTCGGCGCTGGGTTCAGTAAAAGGGAAAAAACTTGGACGAAATCGAATTTTCATGTCAGAACCAAACATTCTTTTAGCAAAAACCAGGATGACACCTTTTAAATCGGAAAAACTGATTCCTTCATCCACACAGAGCCCTTCCACCTGATGAAAAAATGGTGAATGGGTGGAATCCGGAGTATCCCGCCGATAACATCTGCCAGGTGCAATAATTCTTATCGGTGGGGATTGAGATTCCATCACACGAATTTGAACAGGTGACGTATGTGTCCGCAAAACAATATTTTCATCTATAAAAAGAGTGTCCTGCATATCACGAGCCGGATGTCCCTTGGGGATATTCAATGCTTCAAAATTATAATACTCGGTTTCAACTTCGGGCCCCTGCGCGACTGCAAATCCCATATTTGAAAAACAGGATTTTATTTCACGCAGGACGGTAGTGATTGGATGTAATCTTCCAATTGGAACTGTATTACCCGGTAAGGTCGTATCGAGAACTTGTCGTTTATTCTCCCCCCTAGGCAGATTCTCTTTTTTTTCTGCCAACCCTGTCTCTATCCGATTTTTAAATTGATTAAGCTCTTTTCCTGCAACTCGTCGGTCCGCATCTTGAAATGAACCGAGTGATTTAAACAACTGAGCGACCTGTCCTTTGCGTCCGAGATATTTGACATGAATGGATTGAATATCCGGAATAGACTGAATTTTATCGCACTCGTCAACAAACTCTTTTTCCAGAGTTAAAATCTTTTCTTTTAAACCGGACAGTGACATTTCTGCTAATTTCCCTGAAGATTCTCAATTAATTTAGAAAAAGCGGCAGGATCTGAAAATGCCAGGTTGGCCAAAACCTTGCGATCAATTTGTACTCCCTTCTGATTCAATAAATGAATAAATGAGGAGTAGTTTAATCCATGCAAGTGAACTGCTGCATTGATTCTTGTGATCCAAAGCTTTCGAAACTCCCGTTTCTTGACGCGCCTGTCCCGATATGCGTATTTCAGCGCATGTTCGACACTTTCTTTGGCTGTTTTATACAATCTGTTCTTTCCGCCCCAGTATCCCTTTGCAGCATGCAGTATTTTTTTTCTGCGATGACGGGACGGAACACTGTACTTGCTTCTTGGCATAGGTTGATATCCTTTTGTTTAATGAAGTGTTATACTGCTAACATTCTTTTGATACGTCGTTCTTCTGAAGCAGAAACCAAATCGGATTTCCGAAGTTTTCGTTTCCTTTTGGACGTTTTTTTTGTCAAAATATGACTTGCAAATGCTTTATTTCGCTTTACCTTTTTATTACCAGTAAGCTTAAAGCGCTTTGAAGTACCTCGTCTTGTTCTAATTTTTGGCATATTTTACTATCTCCTGATTATTTATGAATAAATGTTGCAACGAGGCTTCTACCTTCCTGAATTGGCTTGCTTTCGAGTTTGGCAATATCTTCCAGCGCTATTTCCACACGCTCCAGAATTGCCTGACCAAGTTCAGGATGTACGATCTGTCGGCCTCGATATAAAATTCGAATTCGAAGATGATTTCCCGATTCAATAAATTTACGAGCCTGCCGCATTTTAAACTCGATGTCATGCGTATCAATCATTGGACGCAGACGTATTTCTTTGACATGAATGACATGTTGCTTTTTTTTGCTTTCTTTTTCCTTTTTACTTAATTGATATTTGTATTTACCGTAATCCATAATTCTGCATACAGGAGGTGATGCATTGGGTGCTACTTCAACCAGATCGAGATCATAATTATTTGCTTTTAGAATTGCTTCTTTTGTATTGATGACCCCCAGTTGATTTCCTTCGGGATCGATCACTCTGACTTTCGGACAACGAATTTCTTCGTTTACCCGGATCTCATCTTTTTTAATGTCAAGCCCTCCTTTGAATTTGGTTTTTGATAAATTCGAGAAATTGATCCAATGATTGTGTACCCAAATCTCCTTCCTTTCTCTTTCGTACAGACACACTTTGGCTTTCTAATTCTTTGTCGCCAATAATGAACATATAGGGTATTTTTTTCACTTCTGCTTCCCTGATTTTATATCCTATTTTTTCATTTCGGTTGTCCAGTTTACATCGAATGCCCTGTTCAATGGTCTGTTTAAAAAGATTTTCTGCATATTTATGATGTTTCTCGCTGATCGGAAGGAATATACACTGGACCGGGGCCAACCACAAAGGAAAAGCCCCCCCATAATGCTCAATAAGAATACCAATGAAGCGTTCGACAGATCCTAAAATTGCTCTGTGAATCATGACGGGCCGATGTTTGTCATTGTCCGGACCGATGTATTCCAGTTCGAACCTTTCGGGCATGGAAAAATCCAGTTGAATGGTTCCGCACTGCCACATTCTGCCCAATGAATCTTTTACATGATAATCAATTTTTGGACCGTAAAAGGCACCTTCTCCATGATTGACCTGAAAGTCAATCTTCTTTTTAGAAAGCGCATTATTTAATGTTTTTTCTGCCCTTTGCCACATATCATCACTGCCGATCGATTTTGCGGGCCGGGTTGAAAGCTCGACCTGGAATGCAACAAAACCGAAATTGTGATAGACTTCTTCAACCAGATTGATACATCCGATAATTTCATCTTCCATTTGTTCCGGAGTACAGAAAATATGTGCATCATCCTGAGTAAATTGTCTGACACGAAATAATCCATGAAGCACACCCGATTTCTCATGACGATGAACCACACCCATCTCGGATGTTCTTATTGGGAATTCTTTATAAGAATGAGGTGTATTTTTATAAACGAGAAGCCCTCCCGGACAATTCATCGGTTTAACAGCGTAGGGCTGTTCGTCAATATTCGTGAAATACATATTTTCTTTATAATTATCCCAATGTCCGCTCTGATGCCACAATGCTTCATTTAAAATCAAGGGGGTTCTTATCTCTTCATATCCATGCTTTTGTAGTGTAACCCGCATGTAATTCATAATCTCATTGTAAAGAATACTACCATTCGGGTGCCAGAAAGGAAAGCCTGGACCTTCCGGTTGAAAGCTGAACAAATCCAGTTCCTTGCCAAGTTTCCGATGATCTCTTTTTTTGGCCTCTTCGAGATCAAGAAGATGTTTGCTTAATGTTTTTTTCGAGGGAAAAGCAATACCATAAATTCGTTGTAAAACAGCATTTCTTTCGTCGCCACGCCAATAGGAACCAGCAATACTTAATAATTTAAAGTAACGGATATATCCTGTTGATGGCACATGTGGACCCCGGCATAAATCCAAAAATCCGTTATTTTTATAGACAGTAACCATTTCACCTTCAATATCCTGAATGAGCTCTATTTTAAAATCCTCTTTCCGTTCTTTGAAAATAGAAATGGCTTCATCTTTATGCAGTTCTTCCCTGGTGAAAAGTCGATCTGCTTTCACAATTTCCTGCATCTTCTTTTCAATCTGGATAAGATCTTCGGAACTGAGGGGATTTTTGAATTGAAAATCGTAGTAAAATCCGTTGGATATGGCTGGACCGATTCCCAATTTGGCGTCAGGATAGAGAGACTTTACGGCATAAGCCAATATGTGTGAGCTGCTGTGCCAGAAAATCTGCAACCCATCAGGATCGTTGTATGATAGAACCTGAATTTCAGTATCATTTAAAATCTTTGTACTTAAATCAAAATATTGCCCATTTGAAACAACTGCGACTGCTTCTAAATATGAATTGGGAAATGTTGATTTAATTATATCTAATACTGTAACGCCCTGATTAAAACTCCTCTTTTTTCCATCATTGAATGTAATATTAATCTGATTCAATAAATATTGGTGTCCTCATGAAATTATTTTTATTTATCAAAAAATGAGTAAATTGTGGGCGATACTGGACTTGAACCAGTGGCCTCTTGCATGTCAAGCAAGCACTCTAACCACCTGAGCTAATCGCCCTAAATTTCAGGTAAAATTTAACATCATTTTAATAAAAAGTCAAGAGTATTTTAATAAATACAAGAACTTCCTGTATTTACTGAAATATTAAATCACAAATAACTGAGTATCAAATGGCAAGAGTCATCTATCACCAATGAATTGGTTAAATAGACTATTATTGGTCTTCAAGGAATTCAATGTATTTGGTAAAATATCGATATTTTACCAAAAGAAATATGTTTATTTTGTTGATTCGAACCGCTCTTCTTTCAATTCCCTGAGCCGGTCGACAATATAACCTGTTTCGCCATAGCCATCGCTTTGATTTTCTATAAGATCGACAACCATTTCCAT
This sequence comes from uncultured bacterium, assembly GCA_964617625.1. Classification (GTDB taxonomy): domain Bacteria; phylum Zhuqueibacterota; class QNDG01; order QNDG01; family DSAB01; genus CAZTZL01. Next base: position 20,402 of record CAZTZL010000005.1, on the reverse strand, counting down.
TGCCAGGGAAAGCGAATCGAGTACCTTGGGAGTTAACTTCAAATCTCTTGACTGCACATTACCAAGGATATTTCCAATGGAAGACAGTAGCTGGCTTATTTCATCAAATCCAAACATCTGTGCTGAAGCCTGAAGTAATTTACATGATTGCTTGGCATCCATCAAAGCTTTCCGATTCTCCAAATTTTCTCTTAAAAAATGGATGGAACGTTCAAATCGCTTTAAATCATTCATGGCTTCTTCTTCGAGTATTTTGTAGAAAAGTTTGGTTGTTTTAGTTACTGCTTTTGTGGGTCTGGGCTTGGATTCAATACTTTCTCCCTGTTGAAAAATTGATTCTTTTATATCAAATATACTTTTCCCATCTTCATAAATAGGTTCATCAATTTTAAAATTTTTCCCTTTGTCCAGGTTCGCTGATGAAAGATCCAGTTCCTCAATTTGATATGTTTCAGCCTCATTTATTTCTTCTTCCAGTTTTTGCAATCCAGTTAGTATAATAAGAACTTTCATTGCTCGTTTGAGATTTTTTTCAACATGAAGGCCCCATATAATTCTGGCGCTTGGATCAAGTTTCTGTGATAGAAATTGAATTGCCTGCCGTGCCTCTTTCAAGGTCATATCAGGACCGCCTGCGATATATATGAGTACACTGTTTGCACGATAATTACCTATTTCCAGCATTGGATGGGTGATGGCCCGATTGACAGATTCCTCGACCCTGTTCTCGGAATCACTTGCCCCCATTCCGATCACCGCATCGGGACCGTCTCTGAGAATTACAGAAACATCGGCAAAATCCAAATTGATCAACCCTTTTTTTAGTACCAAATTGGAAAGTCCCGATAAAGCCTCAACCAAAATTTCATCACCTTTTTCAAAAGCCTGATCAAGCGGTAAATCAGATACAAGCTCCAAAAGCCGATCATTTCTCATAACAATAACCGTATCGGTTACTTTTTTTAGTTTTTCCAATCCGACTTGCGCATTCTCCCAACGAATGATTCCTTCATCAGAAAATGGCATAGTAACAATAGCTATGGTCAATATCCCCTGGTTTCGGGCAATATCTGCAATGACAGGTAAAGATCCCGTACCTGTTCCACCACCTAATCCGCAGGTAATAAATAGCATATCAGTTCCTTCAAGAGCAGTCATCAGAATATCCTTGCATTCTTCTGCAGATCGCTCGCCGATTTCGGGATCTCCTCCTGCACCGAGTCCCCCTGTAATATTTTTCCCAATTAGGATTTTTCTATCCGCGTGGCTGGCAAGTAAATCCTGTGCATCCGTATTTACTGCGATTGTATAAATACCTTTTAGTCCGCTTCTTATAAGCCTATTTATTGTATTGTTTCCCCCACCCCCGGCTCCCATGACCGTAATGATAGTGTTGTAAGCATAGATTGATTCAGGGGGAGTATGCAGAGATGCTGCGGACATTTTTTTAGAACTTTTTTTCATCCAAACTATCCTTCCTGAAAGATCTTAATTAATTCCTATTAAAAACAATCAATAATAAAACTTATTTGGTTTTAAGATTATGTTTTCCATTATTTGATTTTTCGTTTAAAAAACGAAAAATCAGATCGCGCAGATCTTTAAATTCAAACGGCTTTTCAATATATCCATATGTTGATGTACGATCGAGAATATCTTTTATTTCACTGGATCCATACGCAGTCATGACAATGATTTTGGTTGAGGGGAACATATCCTTTGCTTTTTTTAATAGAGTCAGTCCATTTCCACCGGGCATGCGGATATCTGTAACCAGTAAATCATATTTCTTCTTTGAAAGCAGATTTAGTGCGCTCTTTCCTGAATTGGTGCACACAACCTCAAAGGTATTCTGATCTTTTAATAAGCCCTTTGAAATACTCCAGGTTAGATCTTCTTCGTCATCAACAATGAGAATTCTTTTTTTTATTTTAATTTTCATAATAATTTAACATTTAAAAGATATGCCTATTAAACAGGCAAAATCCATACCAGGGAAACATTGTCACAATGTTAAGAAATGTTGTGTATGATATAGTTTGCTAAACTCTTTAATAATAAAGAGAAAGAAATGCAGGGGAATTATGTGATTTTGATGATTTCATTTGTTGATATAACTAAAAGGTGGTCAGAAACAATTCACTCGGGAATTTCATAACCTTTTAATTTCTCTCTTAATGTAGAACGCGATATGTCCAGAATTCGGGCGGCCTTTGATTTATTGTTTTTAACGGATTTCAAAACTTCCATGATATGATATCTTTCCATTTCCTGTAAAGACACATTTCCAAAAGAAATTTTGCTTGAAGATACGGGTCTCCTTCCTCCGCCTTCCTGAAGCTCCAAAGGAAGATGTTCTGGCAATAATTGTTCTTCCTGACACAAAATAACCCCTCTTTCGATCACATTTTTAAGTTCTCGAATATTACCCGGCCATTGATAGGCCAATAATAAATTTTCAGTTTCTTTATTTAGTTTCTGTACATTTCTGTTAAAATCTTTATTGAAAGTTTCCAAAAATAATTTAACAAGAATCAGAATGTCTTCCTTTCGTTCCCGTAATGGTTGCAGATTTATTTCCATAACTTTAAGCCGGTAATATAAATCATCTCTGAATTGTTTGTTGTTAACCAGAGTTAAAAGGTCGGTATTTGTTGCAGTAATCACGCGGACATCGATATGGATATCAGTGATACCGCCGATTCTTTTAAATGTTTGAGATTCAATAACACGTAACAGTTTTGGCTGTAATTCGATTTTCATACTTGAGATTTCATCAAGGAAAATCGTACCGCCGTTGGCAAGTTCGAACATTCCTTTTTTTGTGTTTTTGGCATCCGTAAATGACCCTTTTTCATGTCCAAATAGTTCACTTTCCATCAGGTTATCCGGTATTGCGCTACAATTGAGTTTGATAAAAGGCATGTTTGCACGGCTGCTTGATTCATGAACAGCATTTGCAACAAGTTCTTTTCCTGTACCACTTTCTCCCTGTATCAGTACTGAAGTTTTGGGTGTTTGTGCCACAATTTTAATCAAGTCTCTGATTTTGTCTATCGATTCACTTTTTCCATAAATCGCATCCAAGGGATTTTTTTCTTCATGTTCACGTCGTAACCGAACAACTTCCCGCTTGAGTTGATGAACTTCCAAAGCTTTTTTAACCACCAGTTTCAGTTCATCTAATTCAAAAGGTTTCATCAAATAATCATATGCACCTTTTTTCATGGCCTCTATGGCGGGTTTGGCATCACTCATTGCAGTCATCATGATAACAATGCTGTCATTATCGATATCTTTCATTCTTTTCAATGCGACAATTCCATTTATTTTTGGGAGTTTTAAATCCAAGAGAACAAGATCGACCAATTCCTGTTCAAATATCTCAAGTCCTTTTTCACCTGTATTTGCCGAAAATATCTGATAGCCTTCTTTTTTTAATACTTTAGATAATGTAAACGCCATATCTTCATTGTCTTCCACAATAAGTATCTTTGCATCTGTCATTTTTTTTCTCCTGTATGCAAGGTCAATCGAAATGAAGTCCCCTGTCCTAATTCACTTTGTACACGTATTTCTCCCTGATGCTCTTCAATAATTCGATGCACAATTGAAAGTCCCAGGCCCAAACCGCTCGGTTTTGTAGTAAAAAATGGATTGAATATTTCTTCCAGTTTGTACTTATCAATTCCGATACCACTGTCGCGTATGCAAATTTCAATAGATTCAACCGGTCTCCTCCCTGCTTTTTTAGAATGGGGACTTCTGGTTTTATAATTATTTACACTTAGTGGCCTGGCAATCACTTCCAAATTACCGCCTTCCGGCATTGCATCGATTGCGTTCAAAACAAGATTTAACAACACTTGTTGAATTTGTTGAGAATCAATATAAACATCAGGCAATTCTTCTTCAATAGTTTCTTTGTATAAAATTCCCGTATTTTCCATTCTTTTACTGACAAGATGAATCACCTCTCCCAGAATCGCTGCAAACGAATGATGTTTTTTATCCGGTGGCTTCGGTCTTGCATAGGCAAAAAATGTTTTTAATAAATCATTCAATCGATTCACCTGATTGATTATTCTCGTCAGATATTCAATTTTCGGATCTCTGTCTTCAAATTCTTCCATACAAGCTTGAGCTAATGTTTTTATACCGGCCAGAGGATTTTTAATTTCATGGGCAATACCCGAAGCCAAGACTCCTAGAGACGCCAGCCGATCCATCCGAATAACTTCTGACTGCATCTGTTTCAACTGGGTAATATCTCTGAAAGATACAATGGTCCCAACTTTATTTCCCTGATTATCACTTCGGTCAGTTGCAGTAAAGCCGATACATATTTTTTCTCCGCTTCGGATAGTTAATTCCATTTCCCGGCTATACCGAAGTGATTTCGGGGATCGGGGTTTGGATAAAATAACGGTTACTTCTTCGGGTCGGAGAACAGATGATAATTTCTTCCCGATTAAATCTTTTTCCTGCATTCCCAAAATATTGCATCCGCCTGTATTGATAGAGGTTATACTTCCGCTTAAATTGACTGTCAACAAGCCAGCCTCCATACTCTGAATGATACTTTCATTGAAGTTTTTAAGAGTGATGATTTCATTTTCCATTTTTTTCTGATCTGTGATATCCCTGCCTATTCCCATGGCACCAACAATGGATCCCTTTTCGAAAATAGGTGTAATGCTGAAAGAAAGCATGTGTCTGAGTGTGTGCTTCCCTGTAATTTGGGCTTCAAACACCCGCGCACGCCCCTGATGAATCACCTGATAATGTTCCTCGACGATCTCCTGATCTTTATGATCAATTAAAGCAATAAATTTCTTGCCGAGCCATGTTTCTTTCCCGAAACCGGTAAGCGGCGTAAACCGATTATTTAAATAGATAAAATTCCCCTGGTCATCCAGTGTAAAAATAAAATCATTTGCATTTTCCAGTTGATCCCTGTACCAGAATTCTGACCGCCTGACTTCCTGCTGTAGTTCTTGAGTTCGTTTTCGAACATTGTGTGAAAGAACAAGATTATCGACAATTTGATTCAATTCTTCGGCATGAATGGATTTGGAATACCACCCGGTTAATCCATCGTCAAACAGCTTTTTTGCAAGCGGTTCTTGAATTTGACTTTCCGAATAAAATACAAATGGTACCTGTGCATGATTCGAATGGCTTTTTTGATTTTTCAAGTGATAAAATATTTGAGTGCCATCCAAATCATCGGTTTTTAATTCAGAAAAAACAAGGGTCGGATTAATTTGATCAAACAGTTTCAGCGCGTTTTCACCCGAAGAAATCCGAACAACTGAATAACCTTTTTGCTTGAATGCATCGGATAAAAATTTTTCCGATGCCTGATTTCGATCAATCAATAAAATTTTTTGTTTTTGATGCACCGTTTTCATTCACTCACTTTATATCTATAAGTAACATGCCATTAATTTGTTCGACCTGAAAGAGTCGAGTTGCTTCTGGGTAGCGTAAATGTAAAAACTGATCCCACACCCAAGCGGCTTTTAACTGAGATTGTACCACCATGTCTTTCTACAATTTCCTTGGTGAGTGCCAATCCCAGACCCGAACCTTCAACCTCATCATATCCTTCGGTATCGATCACGCGATAAAACTTTTCGAATATATTTGGCAACGCATCTTTAGGAATGCCGTATCCATTGTCAATCACATTGACTATAATCTCGTCTTTGCTTTCCTTAACCTCGATGCCGATTTTAGACCTTTTGGGACTGTACTTGATCGCGTTGTTATACAGATTCTGAAGAACCTGTTCCACCATATCCTGATCACCAAAAGCGAATGATAAATTTTCTTGAATATCCGTAATCGCGCGTATTTCTTTTTTCTCTACCTGCATACGATTGGTTTCTATCACTTGTTGAATAACCTGTTTTATATCAAATGCAGTCATTCTCACTTCCGTTTTTCCGGCTTCGAGTTTGGACAAATCCAGGAATTTGTTAATCAATTCTGTCAACCGGCTTGATTCGGTTTGAATCACTTGTGCATACTCTTTTGACTGGGAATCTTTCAGGTTGGATTCGAGGAGCAACTCGCTGAATCCGAATATAGAAGTTAAGGGTGATTTCAATTCATGAGCCACCATTGACACAAGATCCGTTTTCAGACGGTCCGCTTCACGCTCTTTGGTGACATCCCGAATCACAGTAACAATACCAATAAATTCCTTCTTTTTCCCCTTTACTTTTGATGCATGCGCCTGAAAAACCCGTTCCCGTCTTTCACCAACGACCCTGTAATTAAATTCTTTTGCAGATTTGTCTTTTCCTTGTTTAACTTTTTGAATCAGAGATGCGAAAGTTTCGATTTTCAAACAAGTGTTGATAAGCTTATGGACAACTTCTTTCTCCTTCAGATTGAACCATTTTTCCGCAACCGAATTGACTACCAGGATGCGGTCCTTTGAATCTGTTACTATCAATCCGTCTGCAATGTTGCGAATGATTGTTTCTGTTTTAATCTTTTCATTAATTATTTCACTAACATTGATATTTTGCATGTGATCCATTTCTTCGACCATATAGTTAATTAATTTGGCCAGCTTTTGCATTTCACGATCTTTCTGAACAGGAATTCTCGCCTGGAATCTTCCCCTCCCTACTTCAGTGGCATGAGTAACAAGGTTTTTAACTGGAAAATCAATCCAGCTCGACAATAACAAACTTAAAATGAGAATGAAGATAAAACCACCTTCAATAAAGTATGCCGCATTTTTTCGAAACCACGTATTTCTGTTAGAAAACCTGGGAATATCTTTTCGTAAATTGAATTTCCAGGGAAGGTAAGCAAACGGAATTGAAACAGAAATTCCATTGTCCGTCCAATGCAAACCTGTTTCATGGTTGATTTTAACATTCAAAATCTCTTTTGTGGATGTTTTGAATAAAGTATGATTTGCCTGGTCCTCTATAGCAATAGATTCATCGCTTGATATATGACGTTCGAGAAGTCTTTGTAACCCTTCAACTCTGTATTTACCTTCCAAAATGTGACTCCCGGTTCTATTTTCAAATGAAAGCAGTACCGATATTATCGGATAATCCAATATTCCCTGTGGATAGATTTCACCAATTAACCAGGAGCCATTTTCTGGCAAAAGCTCTGATTTACCAAACAAAAATTTAAAGAGATCCTGACGTTCTTCTTTTTTAAGAAAGGATATTTCTTCTTTACTCCAGAATTCTTTTTGAATCGAACGAATAGATCCCTGCCGGCCTGGATCGTACAAAGCAACGGAAATAAATTCAGAGTTTTCCTTAAGCCATTTTTCGAATAAGTTCTGAGTATCTGAAAAATTTGAATTCATTAAAACGATCAAAGATTTTAATCGATCCACCTTTTGAATGACCCACTTTTCCTCAATTATACGACACAGTGTCTGTGCTTCCGTAAAAACCATATCTTCTATTGCAAGATTCGGATTTCGATCCGAATCTACAGAAATAGTCGATTGCAGCAGAAAAATCAATAAGAAAAAGAATCCCGAAAAGAAAAGAAAAACTTTCCAAAAATTAACTGATCGTATGAAACTGCTTTTTTTCATTTTTTTCTTTTTCAAAAATATACTCCCGGGATATATTTTATCCAATTGCGGTGCAATTTCTGCCACTCTTTTTTGCCTTGTACAGCGCTTTATCGGAAAGCTGTACTAATTCATCTTCATCTTTGGTATCCAATGGGTAGGAAGCAATACCCACACTCATTGTAATACTTCCGGCGTATGATTTTTTTTCATTAGGAAAAGGACATTGTTCTACCAGATTTCTTAATTTTTCCGAAACATTTACAGCTGAATTTTTATCCGTTCCCGGTAGAATGAGCACAAATTCTTCCCCGCCATATCTTGCTAGAAAATCTACTTCACGTATATTCTCATAAAGAAGCCGCGCGAATCGTCTCAGCACTTTGTCTCCGTTTGGATGCCCGAAATTATCGTTGTATTTCTTGAAATGATCGATATCCATCATCAATAGTGAAAATGGGAGTCCGAATCGATCCGACCTGGAACATTCCATATGCAGCTGATTCCGGAAGGAACGGTAGTTATGAAGCCCGGTCAGACCATCTGTAACAGCCATTTGCTTCAGTTTTTTTTGTGTTTTCTCCAATTCATCCACTTTTTGTTGAAGTGTTTCGTGAAGTCGTTTTATTCGTAATAAAGATTTTATTCGAGTTAACAGTTCAATACGGTTAAAAGGTTTTGCAATAAAATCATCAGCTCCGACTTCACTGCCCTTTATTCTTTCGTCGTTTCCTCTCAAGGCTGTGACCAAAATCACAGGAATGAAATAGGTTTCTCTGGATTCTTTCAGGTATTTGCAAACTTCAAAACCATTCATTTTGGGTAGCATGACGTCAAGGATAACCGCACTGGGTGGATCAAATTTGACCATTTGAATCGCTTCTTCCCCACTTTTGGCAATGATTACTTCATATCCTGCCGACTTTAAATAGGTATGCAACAAAAGGCGATTGCTTGTTTCGTCATCAACAATGAGAATGACTTCTCGTCTATTTATTTTTTTCAATGATTGATTCAGCGGATTGATTTCCAATTGTTTTAAATTCCTAACTGTTCAATTTTTTATAAGCGACATCCAGATTTCTTGCAGCAACTGCTTCATTAAGTCTGGAAACGGGTGTTGTCAAGGGTGCATTTTTAAGCAGATCAGGATGTGTTTCGACTTCACGGGCAATTGAAATCATCGCATTGGCAAAATCGTCCAATGTTTCTTTCGATTCTGTTTCTGTCGGTTCGATCATCATCGCCTCATGCACAATTAAAGGGAAATAGACGGTGGGAGCATGAAATCCATGATCCAGTATTCGTTTGGCAATATCCAGTGTTTTAATCCCTTTTTCCTTCTGACGGTCACCTGAAAGAACAAATTCATGCATGTGATGTTGTTTGTGGGGCAAATCATAATACGGCATCAATTTATGCATGAGGTAGTTGGCATTCAAGATCGCATTTTCACTTGCTTTTCTGAGGCCACGGGCTCCCAGCATTCGAATATAGATATAGGCACGAACCAGGATACTGAAATTTCCATAAAATCCCTGAATTTTTCCAATGGAGTGAGGTCTATCGTAATCGAACAAATATTTATCCTCTTTTTTGATAAGCATGGGGACAGGAAGAAACCGGCTCAGATCAGCTTTTACGCCGATGGGTCCACTCCCCGGCCCACCGCCGCCATGCGGCGTGGAAAATGTTTTATGAAGATTGAAATGGACAATATCAAATCCGATATCACCGGGGCGCACAATACCTAGCAGCGCATTGAGATTGGCCCCGTCCATGTAAAGCAACGCATCGATATCGTGAACAAGGCGGGCAATTTCGGCAATTTGGGATTCGAAAAGACCGAGTGTGTTCGGATTGGTAAGCATGACACCCGCGACATCCTCATTCAAACTGGATTTCAGTTGCTGAATATCCACGAGGCCCCCAGGAGTGGATTTGATCTGCACAGTCTCATAGCCTGTGATTGTTGCACTTGCCGGGTTGGTACCATGTGCCGAATCTGGAAGAACAATTCTTTTTCTGGGATTGCCCCGGCTGTCATGATACGCACGTATAATCTTGAGACCAGTCATTTCACCGTGAGCGCCCGCTGCTGGCTGCAGAGTGACTGCATCCATTCCTGCAATTTCACAAAGATAATCGGACAGTTCTCCCATGATCTGCAAGGCACCCGGAATCAGGTTCTCTTTTTGAAAGGGATGTAAATTCATCAAACCGTTTAATCCGGCCAGGGTTTCGTTAATTTTCGGATTGTATTTCATTGTACAGGAGCCGAGCGGATAAAATCCCTTGTCCACATGGTGGTTCATAACAGAAAGATGATGATAATGTCGAATCACATCTAGTTCACTCATTTCTGGTAGTTCTGGCGGGACAGTTCTTTTAAATTTTTCAGGAATCAGATCCTCGACATCAATTTCTTGTACGTCCAGCATGGGCAATGAATGTCCGATTCGTCCTTCCGAACTAATTTCAAATAAAAGAGGTTCAGGCATAAAAACTCTCCGCGTATTTTAAATGAATCAAATAGTTAAAATTTTGAGATTGATCTACAGTCACCATATAAAAAACAATAGACTCTCTAATATACTCTTTAAAATTCTACGTTTATTCCTCATGTTGAAATTAAGAGTATTTTTTCATTTGATAAATTAAGAATAAAATGGACGATTTTCAACCACTATTTTTTTATAAATTATTTATATTTATACCTGCGATTTTTAAAAATAGAAAGAAATAAAAATGTACAGCAAAAAAAAGACCTTCAAAATTGAAGGTCTTTTAAATTTATCATTATTTTTGTCTAAACATTTGCAGCATCCCAATCGGATTTCTTTACAAATTTGGTTAAATTTCTCCCGTCAGATGTTTTTCCCCGGAACGCATATCTTTCTCTCCCCGCTTTTCCGTACTTTACTTTCTGGGTAACTTCTGCTTCCACTTTCTTTCTTGTCTTAACATCAAAAAAAACTGATTTCATCCCGCGCCTCCTTTTTTAAGGGTAATCTCTCCCGTTTTAATAAAATTGTATTACACACCCACCTGAGGCAACATGATTGAGAGATTTATTTGCTGATAATTAAGATTTAGGTGATCCAAATGATTTCCAATATAATAAATTAATTGGCAAATATCAACGAAAAACAATAGATAAAATACTGTTATTTAAAAACTGATTCTAAAGAAACTGAGTGATTTCAGATGATAACAACCAGAACTTTAGCAGAATGATTTTCCATAGCCTGCAACGCATGTTTGATCTCACAATTAAACATGAGTGAATCTCCAGGCTCGAGAATCAATTCATCTTTATCAATGACCACCTTTAATTTTCCTTCCAACAGATAATGAAATTCCTGACCGGGATGAGAATTGAAATGAAGTTTATCGTTTTTTTCAATAGGTTCGACAGTAACCAGTAACGGCTCAATTTTTTTTTGAACAAAATCAGCACAAAGGCTTTGATAGTCATACTCTTTTATTCTGTCAACCTGAATGCCCTCGTTTTTTCGAACAAGGGCGTACACTTTCTGCTGAGGTTCGTTGCCGGTCAACAATTCACCCAATTCAACATTATATTTTTTTGCAGCGACGTAAAGAAAACTGACCGGAATATCTTCTTCACCAGATTCGTAGTGATCCAGTTCCTCTGCGGTTACACCCAACGCTTCAGCGGCCCATTCAAGGGGCATGTCATTAGATTCCCTGGCCTCCTTCAAACGCGCCGCAATCTGCTGTAAACGTACTGTCATTTTTTAGACTCCATGGATGAAAGTTTTTTTTGTAACATTTTTAAGATTTCGGAGCTCCTAAATATACGAATTTCTCAAATAATTGGCAATAAAACATAAAAAATAAATCAACGTCCCAATTACAACTATTGTTGCACCGGCAGGTGTATTGCATTGATATGAAATATATAATCCTCCAATCATTATGGTAAGCGTAAATAAGATACTGATTGTGATTACTCTGCGAAAATCCTTTGAAAAGATCAAACCGAAACTAGCCGGAAGAACGACAAGCGCAGAAACAAGAACGATTCCCACAATCTTGATACTGACAACAATAATAGTTGCAAAGAAGACAAGCAAAAATGTGTCTAATTTTTGAACCGGAATTCCGCTTATGTTTGCCACTTTTTCATCAAAGGTCATAAATAAAATTTTTTGAAGAAATAGAAGAAGAAAGGGTACAAATAATATAAGAACGATTAAAGCTGAAATCATATCAAATATTGTCACGCCTAAAATATTTCCAAAGAGGTATCCGGCAAGATCGAATGTATATGCCCTTCGCATTGCAATTAAAATGGCGCCCATTGCCATGGAAAATGCAAAGAAAATACCGATCGAAGTATCATAGGAAATATTGCCATACCTGACCATTTTCCCGATAATTAAGGCAGAGAGGATACAAAATACCAGCGAAGTGTAAAAAGGATCGATTCCAATAAATACACCCAGCGCTACTCCTCCGAAGGCTGTATGTGCAATCCCAGCTCCCAAAAAAGCCATTTTACGCATGATTGCGAAAAAGGACAATAACCCGAATAGAATGGCCAGAAGAACACTCATGATCAGAGCATATCGGAAAAATTCCATTGTAAAGAGGTCCATCATCTTCTCTTCTCACACATTTCGCAATTTTTATCATGAAGCACAAAATGCACATTTTTCCCGAATACACGTTCCAGTGCTTCCGAAGGAATGCAATCTTCGGGTTTGCCGTGGAAATGAATTTTACGGTTCAGACACGCGATCTGATCAACAATGCCGGAGACGGCCCCAATATCATGGGAAACCATGAGAATCGTCAGATCTTCCTTGTCTCTGAGTTTTTGCAGCAAGTGATAAAAACGATCCTGGGCCACTGCATCCAATCCTGTTGAAGGTTCATCGAGAATAAGCATTTTTGGTTGAAGCGCCAGAGCACGGGCGATCAATACGCGCTGTTTTTGACCTCCTGAAAGTGTTCCAAAATGATGATGAATCAATTTTTCCATTTCCACTTTTTCGAGGCATTGCATAACGATCTCCCGATCTTTCCCGGTCAAGCGTGTATTCAAGGATTTTAAGGCATAACGCGTCATAGAAACCACATCAAAAACATTGATCGGAAATTTTGGATCGACTTCGACACTCTGGGGCAAATAACCGATCTGGCCATTTTGTTTCATCGTGCTGGGATTTTTATCAAAAACTGTTACAGCGCCTTTATATGGTTCTATAAAACCGAGAATAGTATTGATCAAAGTAGTTTTACCACTGCCGTTGGGACCGACGATGGATACGATCTCACAAGGGTATATGGCCAGAGTAATATCCTCTAAAACAGTTTGATGATTGTATCTTACCCAGACATCTTGAAGTAGAATGATTGGTTTCATTAGATTCTTTTTAGTTATTATTGTCTCAAGGCCTCGGACAATTGCGTGGCATTATAAAGCATTAAATCGATATAGTTCGAACGTCCTGGCTTTTCAGGATTACCGATTGAATCAAGCCGAATTAACCGTCCGTTAATTTCATTTGCAAGAGATTCAGCAGCTTTGCTTTCAAGATTCAATCCAACCACAATAAGCCTGACCTTGTCACTTCTCGCATGTTGAATCATCTCTTTAAACTGCTTTACAGAAGGTTCGTCACCATAACCGTGCTCGATTGTTCCTTCAATATTCAGGCCGTACTCCTTAGCAAAGTAATCCCAGGCCGGATGCCATTGAATGAATTTTTTATCGGGGATATCTGTAAAAAGAGTTTTTATTTTTTTATCCAAATTGAATAATTTTACTTTGTAAATATGATCATTCTTTTTATAGTTTTCACTGTTTTCGGGATCGATATCCGACAAAATCTCTGTGATTATCTGGGCGATTTTGTCTGCATTTTGTATTGAAAGCCAGATATGTGGATTTTTAAGCATTTTTAAATCCATTTTTTTCTTTACTGCCAGACTTTCTTGAATTGTATAAACAACTGTTTTTTTTGGAAGATATTTTTCAATCCATCCGTCAAATTCATGAGAGACACCAATATAAATATCCGCCTGACTTAAATTTCTTACAACGGATGGTTCCGGTTCGTAAGTATGCGGATTGGCAGCGACAGGAACAGTAAAAGCGACATTAACATATGGCACACCAATATTTTGAATAATATCATAAATCGGAAAAATGGAAGTGACCACTTTTAGTTTCTGATGATTCGGTGAGGAAGCGTTACGACACACGATAAACAAAAACACAAATAATTGAAGTATCAACATATATTTTTGCAATCGTCTTGCTATCATTTTATTGTAATTCCAATTTTATTATTTATCCTTCGATCCAGACGTTTTCTTGTCCTAAAATCGTTCGTAAATCAGCAATCAGATCCCTTTTGGGATTAATGCGGAATTTTTTGGATTTCAGAGTTACTTGATTCTCGTCAGTTGTCCTGATTTTCATGTATACCGGAATGGTCCCTGGATATTGATCGAAAACCATTTTAACTCTGTCGATTTGATCGTTTTCCTTGTCCAGTGCGGGGATGTTCATCAGCAGACGCTTGGTAAATTTTTCACGGGTTTCTTCAACAGGAATGATTTCGGATACAATGACAGAACCGATATCTCTCCCGTCTCTGCGGTCAAAAGTTCCCAATACAGCGACAATTTTATCGACTTGAATCAACGAACGAAATTTTTCAAATATCCTTGAAAAAACAATCGCACGGACATTTCCGGAAAAATCTTCAATGGTAAAAAATGCCATGGGATTATCTTTTTTATCAAACATGTTTTTTACATCGGTAATGATTCCGCAAAGCCGCACAGGCTGCCCGTTTTCTGCAGCACCTATTTCTCCAATGACGGGATTTGCAAAAGCATTGATTTCATCCTTAAACTTGAGCAACGGGTGACCGGATTTATAAAATCCAAGAAGTTCTTTTTCTTTTCTTAATTTTTCTCCCTGAGCCCATGGCTCCATTTTGGGCAATTCTGGATAGAAATCATTCTTCAAGGATTCACTTTCAAATATTGAAGTCTGCCCCATCTCTTCTCCTTGTTGACGGGTTTGGGCCAGCTGAATCGCTTTATTTAAAACAGCCATCTTTTGAGCTCTGTTTCCTTCCAGAGAATCCATTGTCCCGGATTGGATCAGACTCTCCAGAACCTTTTTATTCACAAGCCGTAGATTTAAATTTTTACATAAATCAAACAGAGTATTGAATTTTCCGGATTTTTCACGTGCTTCAAGAATAGATTCAATTGCACCTTTTCCAACATTTTTCACAGCGCCCAATCCGAAACGAATCCCTTTTTCGATAGCGTTAAAATCATACACACTTTCATTCACATCGGGCGGCAGAATTTCAATGTTCATCTGTTTACATTCATCAATCAGAATAACAACACGATCCGTATTCCCCATTTCACTGGTCAGGTTCGCAGCCATAAATTCTTTCGGATAATGGGCCTTCAGATAGGCAGTTTGGTACGCTACAATGGAATAACCGGTTGCATGGGATTTATTGAATCCATATCCGGCAAAACGGTCCATCAAATCAAATATGCTGTTAGCCGTATCTTCAGGTATGCCTTTATTTTTTGCACCCTGAACAAAGGCGCTTCTCTGTTCCTGCATGAGATCGAGCCGTTTTTTTCCCATTGCACGTCTCAGTAAATCCGCATCGCCCATGCTGAACCCACCCAATTCACTTGCTATTTTAATAACCTGTTCCTGATACACGATGATTCCGTGAGTTTCTTTTAAAATGGGCTCGAGCAAAGGATGCAAATATTGCACAGGCGTTCGGCCACGTTTCCTATCGATAAAATCATCGATCATTTCCATTGGTCCGGGTCGGTACAGTGCATTCATTGCGGTCAAATCTTCAATCGACTCGGGAACCAACTTCTTTAAATATTCACGCATACCACTGCTTTCAAACTGAAAAACACCCACTGTTTGTCCTTCAGCAAAAATACGATAGGTAGCCGGATCGTCATAGGGAATATTCTCAATATCCAGATGAATTTCATTTTTCTTCAAGATTTTCAGTGTATGGTCAATCACTGTCAATGTGCGCAATCCAAGAAAATCCATTTTCAAAAGGCCTGCTGCTACAAGAGATTTCATATCGTATTGAGTGGTGATATCCGCGGAAGAATCCCCTTTTTGTTTGACACCTTCTTTTCTTGTCGATTTGAATAATGGCACATATTCAGTCAGCTCTCCGGGTGCGATCACTACTCCGGCTGCATGGGTTGAAGCATGCCGTGCCAATCCTTCAAGAACAAGTGAATATTCTATGAGTTTTTTATAGGTTTCGTTTTCCCTGCATTTGGCCTTGAATTCAGGAACTTTTTCCAGAGCAGCATTGATTGTAATCCCAATTTGGTAAGGGATCATTTTTGCAATTTGATCGACTTCATCATATGGAATTTTCAATACTCGTCCAACATCCCGAATAACCGCCCGTGCATTCATGCTTCCGAATGTGATAATTTGAGTTACATTTTTATCGCCATATTTTTTCTTGACATAATCAATAATTTCATCTCGGCGTTCGTAACAAAAATCAATATCAATATCAGGCATTGAAACCCGTTCCGGATTTAAGAATCTCTCAAAAATAAGTCCGTATTTTAAAGGATCAACATTGGTAATACCCAATGCGTAGGAAACAAGACTTCCTGCTGCAGATCCGCGCCCCGGCCCTACAGGAATTCCTTCTTCTTTTGCATGTTTTATAAAATCCATAACAATCAGAAAATATCCGGCATATCCCATCTTTTTAATAACAGAGAGCTCATGCTTCATACGGTGATCGATTTCCGGTGATATGGTTTGAAAACGGGAACGAATGCCTTCATAGGATTTCTTTTCTAAAAAATCATCCAGGGAATATGCATCTTCTTTTTCAGGAATATGAAAACTGGGCAAATGTAATGTATCAAAATCAAGAACAAGATGACATTTTTCAGCAATCTCCATGCTTGTCGAAAGGACTTCAGGTCTCTCTTTAAAAAGAGAAGCCATCTCATCCGGAGATTTAAAATAGATTTGATTGGTTCCAAACCGCATACGATTCGGGTCATCTACATCTCTATTTGTTTGTAGACACAGCAGAACATCATGCGCGTCACAGTGTTCCTTTTTTAAATAATGCGTATCATTCGTTGCTACAACAGGAACGCCTAATTTCTTGGAAATTTCCAAAAGACCTTTGACCGCTTTCTTCTCTTCTTCAATGCCATGATCTTGTATTTCAAGATAAAAATTATCGCCAAATACATCTTTATAATACGAAGCTACGTCGATAGCCCCTTGATAGTCATCATGAATTAATTTGTACGGAATTTCGCCTTTGATGCAGCTTGACAAAACAATCAATCCTTCTGAATGCTTTTGAAGTACTTCTTTATCAATTCTGGGTTTGTAATAAAATCCCTCCAGATAGCCAATTGAGCTCAGTTTCATCAGATTTTTATATCCGTCCATATTTCTTGCTAAAATAATGAGATGAAACGCAGTCTCACCGTCTGCTTTTCCACCGCTTTTTTCGGTTCTTGATCGTGGAGCGATATATGCTTCCATTCCAATAATCGGTTTGATGCCGGCTTTCATCGCTTCTTTATAGAAAGAAATCACACCAAACATATTTCCGTGATCCGTGATGGCCAATGCTTTCATGCCGAATTTTTTTGCAGTATCAACCAAATCGGGAATACGGCAGGCCCCGTCCAGTAGACTGTAATAAGTGTGATTATGTAAATGGATAAATTCGGTCATATTAATTCTATTTAAAAATTGATATATAAAACACTCGAATTGTGTTAACAAATAGATTGGATTACACGATTAGCTGTTCCTGATCCCTGTAAATTTCTGCTCCCAACAGTTTCAATTTTTCTTCGATTCTTTCATAACCCCTATCGATATGATAAACTCTGGAAATGTGCGTTTTACCTTTTGCGATTAGGCCAGCTAAAATTAAAGAAGCACTTGCCCTTAAATCCGTGGACATCACAGGTGCCCCTGAAAGATATTGCACACCTTTCACAACTGCGACATTGTGATCAAGTGTGATATTTGCGCCCAACCGTTTCAATTCGGCTACATGTGTGAACCGGTCTTCAAATATATTATCCGTAATAATGGATGATCCGTTTGCAATGCTCATCAAAACCATCCACTGTGCCTGCATATCAGTGGGAAAACCCGGATAAACAGCAGTGGTTACATCAATTGGATGGATTTGCTCATTGGACTTGATATGGATCCAATCTGGACCTTCCTCTATCTCTGCACCTGTATCGCGGAGTTTATTGATAATGGAAGACAAAAAAAGCGGTTGTGTTTTTTCGAGACGAATATCTCCACCTGTGATATGCCCTGCAATGAGAAAAGTCCCGGATTCAATGCGGTCGGAAATGATGGCTTCATCCACTGCCTCCAGTGTTTCCACACCTTCAATTTCAAGTCGTTCCGTTCCGATACCATTGATTTCCGCTCCCATTTTTTTAAGGAACATCTCAAGTGAAGTAATCTCCGGCTCTTTGGCTGCATTCTCGATCAATGTGGTTCCTTTGGCAAGTACAGCCGCCATAAGAATGTTTCCAGTGGCACCGACACTCGGAATATCCAGTGTAATTTTTGCCCCTTTCAGGCGTTTTGCCTTTGCGACAATGTATCCATTTTGAATTTCTACCTTTGCGCCCAGCTTTTTTAAGCCTTCAATATGCAGATTTACCGGTCTGGGCCCCCATGCACAGCCTCCCGGAAGCGATACTTTCCCGTAACCAAACCGGCTTACAAGCGGTCCCAGCACATAAATGGAAGCCCGCATTGTTTTTACCAGATCGTATGGCGCTTCGAAATTATGAGAAGATCCCGTCTTTATTAAAAGTGAATGATTTTCAAACTGAACATCGGAACCAATACTATCGAGAAGGCTTGCCATTGTTTTGACATCTTTTAAAACAGGAACATTATCAAGATTGTAAGTTCCATCGGCAAGAAGTGTAGCGGCCATGATGGGCAGAACCGCATTTTTTGCACCGCTGATACGTACAGTCCCCTGTAACCGTTTTCCGCCTGTAACAACAATTCTATCCATTTGAACTGCTCAATTATAATCCTCTCAATAAGATATTTTTATTGTGCCTTCGAAAATCAAATATCATCATTCATTATTGATTATTGTAACTTTCAATCGATTCGTTATCGTACTCATTCATTCAACAATTCACGAGCACTTTGAATAGCCGCATCTGTGATTTTCTCGCCGCCGATCAGTTTGGCAATCTCAGTGACACGTTCTTTCTCATTTAAAATAGATATTTTAGTTCGAGATCTGTTTTCGTAGATTTCTTTTTCGACTGAATAATGCGCATCTCCCATTGAGGCGATCTGCGGAAGATGTGTAATACAAATGATCTGATGTTTGATTGACACTTCTTTTAGATTATTTCCCACAACCCTTGCGACCCGGCCCGAAATTCCCGTGTCTATTTCATCGAAGACAAGAACCGGAACCCGATCCGCTTCTGCCAGGACAGTTTTCATAGCCAGCATAATGCGGGATATTTCTCCTCCAGATGCAACCAGGGCCAGCGGTTTCACAGCTTCTCCCGGATTGAGGGAAATAAGGAACTCGACCCGATCAATTCCGCGTGATGTGATATCCAAATTTTTATCGTCAATTCGTACAGGCCCTTTCGGATTTTCTTTTTCGGAAAACTGGATTTGAAATTTACCCTTTTGCAGACCCAGTTCTTCCAGTATTTCAATGGTTCTTGTTTCCAATTTTTTTGCCACTTGTTTGCGTAAATCGGACAACTGAGAACAGAGTCCGGTCAATCTTTGCATCTCACTATCGATTTCTTTGGAAATTCTTTGAATATCGTCTCCGACAGTTTCAAGCTGATCGAGATCTTTTCTTACGTTCCCTGCAAATTCCAAAACATGTTCCAAAGAGTTTCCATATTTTTTCTTGAGCATATTAAGCATGCCCAGTCTTTCTCTCATTTGATCCAGTCTTTCGGGATTAAAATCGATTTTTTTTGTATAATTTTTCAGGTTATTGGAGATTTCTTCAATTTGAATACGCGATGTTTCACAATCCTGCCGCCATTGATTGAAAAGCTTATCTACCTGGATCAGTCCATTGAGAAGAGCCTCCGATGTCGACAAATGTTCAACTGCCGATCCTTCTTCATCGTATAAAATCCTGGTAATGTTTTCAACCGCTTGAAAAATCCGTTCGCTGTTTTCGAGAATTTTTATCTCGTTTTCAAGCGTTTCATCTTCTCCGGCAACGGGACTTAAATCTGAAATTTCTTTGGTTTGAAATTCTAAAAGTTCCTTTTTCTCTTTGAGCTGTTCTGCTTTCTGCTGTAGAATTTCCAATTCACCGGATAGGCTTCTGAAAGACTTGTACGAATTTTTCAGGCTTTCCAGCAACGCTTTATCAATACCGAAATTATCAAGATATTCAATATGTCGGTCGACTTTTAAAAGAGTTTGATGGGCGTGCTGTCCATGCAGATCGATTAGAAGATCGCCAATTTGAGAAAGTACGGTATTTGTAATCGGTGAATCGTTTGCAAAAGACCGGGTCTTCCCCGATTCGTGAATTTCTCTTCTCAAAATCAGTTCTTTTGTTTCTGTTTCGATCTGGCCATGCACATGATTCAAATCCATATTTTCCGGGAGATGGAAAAAACATTCAACAACTGCCATTTTCGATCCCTGGCGAATAACATCTGGCTTTACCCGCTCTCCCAGAATCAAACTTAATGCATCGATAATGATCGATTTACCGGCTCCGGTTTCTCC
>CAZTZL010000004.1:0-78613 GCA_964617625.1 uncultured bacterium | reverse complement strand
CTCAATAGAGCTATGCTCGATGTTAAATGCACCATGATTTTCAGTGAACAATAATAGATCAATTCTGCTGATCAGGAAAGAATTTGCATGGAAACTAAAATTCAGGTTCGTTCTTTTGACTCGCCTCTTTCTCCCGAAGATTTTTCCGGAATTCCTCGCAGACCTGTTTATGCGATTCTGGATAATCTCAGGAGTGCATTCAATGTCGGCTCCATTATTCGAACCGCAGATTGCGCTCTCATGGAAAGGATTTATCTTTGCGGCATAACGGCCCATCCGCCTCATAAAAAACTTGAAAAAACCTCGCTTGGGTCCATGCCCTATGTACCCTGGACCCACAAGGAAACTTTAGAGGAGGCCGTCAAAGAAGTAAGGAATCTAGGCGCCCGAATCGTTGCTCTTGAGTTAACCAACAAAAGTAAAGTAATCTGGGAGTATCAATTTAATCTGCCGACCGCACTGATTTTGGGAAATGAGGCACTGGGCGTGTCCCGGGAAATTCTGAAGCTGGCCGATGATATTGTGGAAATACCCATGTTCGGATATAAAAATTCACTGAATGTGGCCGTCGCTTTTGGCATCGCGGCTTATGAAATACAAAGACAATTCTGGAATTGCATTAAAAAAGAAAGTCGAATTCAATCTGCTTCCAAAGAGGAATAAATCGGCTATCTGTTTCAATTCTATTTTGTATGTTCTTACCCTGTCACTTGATATGTCTCCCAAAAGCCAGCGATAAGACAAATGGAATTTCCTCAATTATAATTAAATCTCAAAGAGATTGATGGAAGACCATATGATTAAAAAAAAAGTTGGAACAATATTCGAGGTGTTTTATGAGAAGGAGCGGGATTCCTGTCACATTGGTTTTATCTATTTGTCTGAGTGGGGTGATTGAAGTGAAAGTCGTGAATGCACACGAAGGAGACAAGTATGAGAAAAAAAGACATAAAATGGTCGAGAAACAAATCATGTCCAGAAATGTTCGGGATCCTCTTGTTTTAAAAGCAATGAAAAAAGTGAAACGTCACCGGTATGTACCCAAATCGTACCAGCCCTATTCTTATAACGACGAGCCGTTGCCCATCGGTTATGGACAAACCATATCCCAGCCGTATATCGTGGCCTATATGACCGAAGCGCTCCAATTAAAAGGATACGAGAAAGTTTTGGAGGTTGGCACAGGATCGGGTTATCAGGCCGCTATTCTTGCGGAAATTGCAAAAAAAGTGTACACGATTGAAATTGTCGAACCGCTTTGCGAAGAGGCTGAAAGCAGGCTGGTCGCAGAAGGGTATCAAAACGTACACTGCCAATGCGGTGACGGATATCAGGGCTGGCCGGAAGAAGCTCCATTTGATGCGGTCATTGTAACTGCTGCGCCGCCTGAAATTCCAGAGCCTCTTATCAAACAATTGAAAAATGGGGGAAGAATGATATTGCCGGTCGGTGAAGGTTTTCAGGAACTGGTTTTGGTGACAAAAAAAGCCGGAAAAATTTACAAACAAAGTCTTATTCCTGTAAGGTTTGTTCCCATGACAGGACAAGCCCAAGAGAAAAAAGAATAGATGCTTTTTATGATTTTTAACGAAATATATTTCGTTAAAAATTTCATAAAATTTTAGTTAAATATTTAACTAAATGTACAACCTATCCCTTCAAACTCCGTAGAATAATTAGAAAAACAGATTGAATAAAATAAAGGGAGCATACAGATGAACGAGAAAAAATCGGAAAAGGTCCCTGTTAAACAGTTGTACAAATCTCGAAAAGACAAAGTGATTGACGGCGTATGCGGAGGTCTCGCTGAATATCTTGGTGTGGACAGCACTTTGGTACGAATACTCTGGTTATTGGGCTTTCTTCTTCATGGATTGGGTTTGATCGCTTATATACTTGCTATGATTCTTGTACCGGTAAATCCCGATCATAAAAATCCAAAAGAAAAGAAAAAGAAAGATTCGGGAAATGCTGTCTTGTTGTTGGGTGTCATTCTGATTGTTCTCGGTCTGATTTTTCTATCTCAACAATTGGGTTGGCATTATCGATGGAACAATCCATTTCAGTATTTCCATTTTTGGAAAATTTCCTGGAAAACAATTTGGCCGCTGGGATTTATTCTGCTGGGAATTCTCTATATCGTTCATGTATTCCGTTCCGGTCAGAATAAACAGAAAGAATACTCCAAGCCAGAAACAAAAAGACTTACTAGAAGAAATGACAAAAAAATGATTGCGGGTGTTTGCTCGGGAATCGGGCAGTACTTTAATGTGGATTTTACATTGATAAGAATTGCTTTTGTTGTCATGGCGCTTGCTACGGATGTTTTTGTTTGGATAATTGTATACATTGCACTCATCATCATATTGCCACAGGATGTGATTCTTCATCCAAATGAAAAAAAATAGTATAAGCAGGGAGATCAATAATGGTTCAGAAGAAAAATTCAATCATTCCGGGTATATTCCTGATTTTTATCGGATTCTGGCTGTTCAGCCGACAATCTTCATACCTCTCTTTTCATTGGGATAAGATTTATCCTGTTTTTCTTTGCGCATTGGGTTTGTTATTGATTACAGAGTTTTTTTGGCGCAGACAATCGGGAAATATTTTTTGGGGTGTTATTTCGCTCGTTTTGGGGATCTTTTTTATTCTCAGGAATTTTGATATAATACCTTATTTCTATGCGGATGAATATTGGCCTGTTTTCATGGCTGCGATAGGTATTGGTTTGATGTTGCTTTTCCTGTTGAATCCCAAAGATTGGGGTATATTGGTTCCGGCATGTCTGTTTCTTTTTTTCGGTGTGGGCTTTTTTGTGCACATAATAAACGGTTCCTATTGGGCATGGGCTGATTTTCTAAAACATTATTGGCCGGTTATTTTCATCTTTATCGGACTGACATTAATCTTCCATAGTATGATTAATTCCTCAAACAAGAAAAAATAAGAGAGAACATTTCATTTCTAATGCCAATTGAAAAATGTTCACAAATGTAAATGTTACAAACATTTAATACTTTTTTTCTTGTTTTTTTTCCATAAATAAATTACCATCATATGGGGAGAGGAAATTTGGATAGATAAATAATTATCCACTCCTCTTGTAACTTCCAAATATTCAACGTTTTGAGGTGATAACTTCCCCTGGGAGGATTTTGAAGCGGGAATTGTCTGTTTGTTCATCATTGAGCATTTAGATAGCGGATTTTTTTTAAGATCATGTTTTGGAAAAAGAAAAAAGAAATTACATATATTAAGAAGGAAACTCCTGCTTTTTTTGAATGGGCAGTAGAAAAAGAATTTTTCTCCTCTGCACTTTCCCCTGATGAGCGTACGCAGACGCTTTTAGTTGAAATTCAAAAACGAAGTATGGCAGAACAAGTCTTGTTGTTGACATGGAATGCCAACGATAAAACATCCAAGATACTGAATATATCTCCTATAAATGAAAAACCGTTTTTTAGTCCAAAGATATTGTCTTTATTGATGAGCAAAGGATTCTCAAAAAAAACGATTCTCATGTTATCTGATTTTAATGAAGACCGATTGGTTCACGAATCATTGAAGCGTTATAAATGCAGCTCGTTGATTTTATCGCCATTAAACATTCACACCAATTATATCGATGCTATCTTACTGATCGACTATTCTTCGTTAAGAGAAGAAACTAGGGTGTTGGATTTTATATCCTTCGTATCGTCTGTTTTGGCTCTTTCAATTCAAAACACAAGGCTTTTTCGCGAACTGAAAAAGAAAAGAACGGAACTGAATAACTGGGTAAAACATGTTGAAGAGCGTATCGAAGAAGGGACCAAGAACCTGCTTGAGAAAGAATTTCAATATCATGTGTTGTTCGAAGGAACGAATGATGGTATTATCATACATGACAGCACGGGGCAATTAATCGAAATTAATCGTGTTGCCTGTCAATTATTGGGATATGAACGAAAAGAATTATTACAACTGACCTGGAAAGATATTACAATTGACAAAGCTTTTTCCGAACAAGAGAATTATTTAAAAGTTGTATTTCATGGTCAAAAGACAAAACCATTGGAGACAATACTAAAAAGAAAAGACAATACAGTATTTGAAGCAGAATTAAGCAGCAGAAAAGTCTGGTTTCAGGGAAAAGAGGTATTTCAGAGTTTTATTCGTGATGTTGAAGTGAGGAAAGCTCTGGAGGAGAGTTTAAGGGAATCGAAAGAAAAATACCGTTTGCTGGTTGAATCCTCTCTGATCGGTGTATTCATTATTAGGCAAGGTAAAATTCAATTTGTCAATAGTAAATTTGCCGATTTTCTTGGTTATAACAGAGATGAACTTATCGAGAAAGACTTTTTTGAATTTATTGCTCCCGAGGATCGAAGCATGGTAGTCAGCCGTGAAAATCAAAGAGAGAAAGGCGAGGAGGTTGTCGATCACTATGAAGTTCGGTTTATTAAAAAGGGGGATGAAAAGCTTTATGGGGAACTCAGATCGTGCCAGGTAGAAATGGGAGGAGAGGTGGCGGTTCTCGGCAATGTTGTGGATATTACAAAAAGAAAGAAACTGGAAATACAGCTTTTTGAAAGTCAGAAAATGGAATCCATAGGCACATTGGCCGGCGGTATAGCGCACGATTTTAACAATCTTTTAGGCGGAATTTTGGGATATGCCTCATTGTTATTGAGTGATATGCCCAGCAATCATATTTATTACAATGACATTCATACCATTGCCGAGACGGCTAAGAGGGCCGCCGATTTGACGAACCGTCTTCTGGCTTTCGCTCGCGGCGGGAAATATCATGTGCGATCTATTGATTTAAATCAAAATATAGAAGAAATTATAACTGCATTATATCGTACAATCGATAAATCGATTATTATCGAAACATCGCTGGGTAAAAATCTCTGGTGGGTGAAAGGCGATTCAAAGCAAATATATCAGGCCATTATGAATATTTGTCTCAACTCAGTTGAAGCCATGTCGGGCGGAGGAAAGCTGACAATTGGAACTGCCAATGTTATTTTGGATGAAACATTTTCCCAAACTCAGCTGGGTGTTCAGCCGGGAGATTATATTCGTATTGCGATATCCGATACGGGTGTCGGAATGGACGAAAAAACCAAAAATAGAATTTTTGAACCTTTTTTTACGACAAAGCCTGCCGGAGAAGGAACCGGTTTAGGATTGGCAATGGTATATGGTATTATTAAAAATCACGAAGGCGCAATTCTTGTGGATAGTGAACTTGGCAAAGGGACAAAGGTGTCCATATTGTTGCCCAGGTTTCAGGAGGTCAATGAGGAAATTCATCCAGTGTCTGTTTCAGAATCTTCTGAGAAAAACATAGTCCTCCTTGTTGATGACGAGCAGGTGATTCGACAGGTTGGCAAGCGAATGCTGGAAAAAGGAGGATATGAAGTTTTATTGGCAAGCAATGGCAAAGAAGCGCTTGAGATTTATAATAAAAACAGGGAAAATATCAGCCTTGTGGTTTTAGATCTGATTATGCCGGAGATGGGTGGTAAGGAAGCGTTTAAGAAGCTTCGTGAAACGAATCCAAATATCAAGGTAATATTTACTTCCGGATATGGTCCTTACAATCATCATGATTTGGAACAATTCGGAGATGTTGTATTTATACAAAAGCCCTTCCAGACAGAAGTCCTCTTACAAGCTGTCCGAAAAATAGTATAGATATTTTTTAAAAAAATCATCATTTGGAACAAGGTTTGCAAATTATTATCTGAAAATATTTCTTTTGAAAAAGATCATAATATACAGGTTTAAAAAGTGGCTTGCATCGATTCGGAGAAAAATAATTTCTTTTTATAGAACTCATGAATAAAACTGTTGATAAAACAAGAAGTTACAACTTGAGTGTCCCTGAAAAGATATACGAGGAATTGTACTCAAAAGCGGATATTTTATATTTTCTTATTAATAATGAGGGAGCTATTGTCTCATGTAATACGACTGTTCTGGATATTTTGGACTATGAAAAGAAGGAAATAACCGGAAAAAAATTCCTGGACCTGGTTGATGATCCATATCAAGACGAAATTGAGAAAGCCGTTAAAAAATGTAAAAGCAAAGGTTATATAAAGGATGCAAGAGCATATTTAAAAAAGCAGGACGGATATTGTATTCCTGTCATGATAAATGGTTTGTCAGTTGCAGACGAATCCGACAAGATAACCGAGGTTAGACTCTATATAAAAAATATTTCTGATGTTGTTCAATTACAAAACAAACAAAAATTGTCCATCCGTTTTTTAGAATTGCTAAACGGAAATTATATATTTGAAAAATTATTGGAAAATGTTTTAATTGAAATACAGAAGAGTATGAGAACCGACGGGATTGGATTATTTTTCGAAGATAAAAGCGGAACAAAATTTACCCTCGGTAAATGGAACAAATTAGTCACTATCCCCGAAAATGACCCGGATGATTTCAGAAAATGGCCGGCAGAGCGGTGGCTGCAAATCGCCAATAAATGTTCTCGACAAACACTGTGTCCTGGTACCGCCTCCGGCAGTGTATTAATTGAATCACTCTCAAATTTAATGTTCGAATCATCCGGTGAGGATGAAAAGGATTATTTGGTATCTTTGACGGATTATGAATCGCTCGGAATTGTTACGTTAAAAACAAATCGATTTAAACACGGCTGTTTGGTGATTACGCATGTTCTTTCGAATCAGTGGAGTCTGGATAATATTGAATTCTTAGAATCTATTTTGCCATTTGTTTTCATGAAAAAAGAAAACCCGGCGCCTGTTTCCATCACAAATACGGATCCTTTGAATCTGTTATTGAAAATCTCCATTTTTGGGGTTTTATTTATTAAAGACGGGATTGTCCAATACGTCAATAAATGGGTTGAAAATTTTCTGGAGCTTTCCAGTGACCTTATCAATGGAAGGCCTGTTACAGATTTTATTGCCTCGGATTTTCATGAAATGATTAATAAGGATAACACGGATGTGTCAAACGGGGATCAAAATCGAAAATATGAAGTGATTGCAGTAATCAAAGATGGAAGACGGCGATGGATAGAAATTAATCCAATCAGTTTTGATGATGATAAAATGACTATTTGGTGTTGGATCAGTAAAGAGGAACGGGAGAGGCTTCATGAACAATTGATTCAGGCAAGAAAGATGGAATCTCTTGGTATTTTGGCTGGTGGGATTGTACACGAGTTCAATAATATGCTGGCTTCGATTTTGGGATATAGTTCGCTGTTACATGAAGACGTCCCCAAGAACAGCCCCTATTATAATGATATCATCCAAATTATGAGGACTTCGGAGAAAGCTACGGAATTGACTTCAAGGCTTTTAGCGTATGCTCAGGCAGGAGGAGAAAGCGTTATTTGTTTGGATATGAATCAACTGGTAAAAGAGGTTGCCGGCATTTTATCACGAACATTAAGTAAGACGATTACGATTCGTGCCGAATTAAATTCTGAATTGGCCTCTATTATGGGTGATACGGGACAAATACAGCATGCGATTCTTGAAGTTGCTTTAAACGCCCGTGATGCGATATCGAATGAAGGGAAAATTGTTTTTCGAACGAGTAATATCCAGCTGGATGAGAGTAATGTGCAGTTACATTCAGGGGCGAAACCAGGCCAATATGTACAATTGACGATCAGTGATTCCGGCATTGGAATGAGCAGTGAGATTAAAGAGCAAATTTTTGAACCGTATTTTACTACCAAGCCAAATGATACCGGAAGAGGTTTGGGATTATCGATCGTTCAGGAAATCATTGAAAAACATGGTGGTTTTATTTCTGTGTTCAGCGAAAAGGATAAGGGAACCGTATTCAAGATTCACTTGCCTGTTTGTGAAAAGCAAAACCGTTCCCAGCAAAAAAAATCTGCAATCAATGCGAAACCAATATTGGGAAAGGAAACCATTCTGCTGGTCGATAATGAAAAGGCATTAAAAGAAACAGCCCGAAAGATGCTTACGCGATACGGTTATAAAGTGATTTGTGCGGAGAACGGGCCTGAAGCGATTGCGATTTATAAAAAATACAAGAATCGAGTGGATCTGGTTATTTTGGATCTTATTATGAGCGGAATGGAAATTTCCAAAATTTTAGTCTGGCTGAAAAAAATGAATCCAAGAATTAAAATTATTGCCGCAGCTGGTTTGGGAGAAAAAGAAGCCTATGGGAAATCAATCACATCCCATATTTCCGGAATTATTCATAAACCTTATCAAGTGAGGTCTTTACTGCAACAGGTGCGAACAGTATTAAATGGCTGATTGATTTTCCAACTATCCGAAGTATCTGGAGGATCATTTGGTAGTTCCAATTTGTAAAGTTCCTTTCTTTTTGTAAACCAGTATTTAATGATACTGGTTTTTTTATGTATGGAGAAATTGAGATTGAAAATGATTGTAAAATTATATCCTGTAAAATTACCATTATCGATATGTAATTAATTATAAAGTATTCAATATATTATACTATATAATCAAGATATAAGAAAATGATTTGGAAACAGGGGAATTTTATATACAGATTTATTTTTCATTTTTTACTTGAAAAAGACGAAAATGACATATTTTTGGCATGGTTTAAGCAAAACAATAGTTGGTGGTTTCACAAAAACCCAGAAAGCCCGAGGAGGTTTAACTGACTAATTTGGATTTGAATGAGAAGGACCAGAATTTTATCCATTTCCAGGTCGGACACAGCAGGGATGACAAATTTTTATCCGATGTTGTACACAAAATAAAAAATAACCTGGGTGGTATAGGCGGGTTTGCTTCTCTTCTGGAAAGAGATCTCGATCGAAATGATCCGAGAAAGAAACTTCTGCAAAGAATTATCGACGGCGTCCATCGGTTGAATGAATTTGTCATTCATTTAATGACATTGGTGCAAAAAGCAGAACCCAGTTTTGAAAAAATCGCCATAAAGTCTTTGATCAAGGAAATCTGCTATAATTTTACAAAAGAGGATAAAGATAAAGAACAAGTAGACGTCATTCATACTGACTTCCCGGAAGAAAAAATGGAATTATCAGGGGATCCGTATTTAATGCGTGAGCTTTTTTATCATGCATTTCGTTTTACTCAATTGGTTGGCGGACAAATTGAGTCCGTTAAACTCAACCCACCTGAAAATTCAAAGATTGATATAGAAATTCACTTTCATGATGGAATGATTCCCTCTGATCTATTGGAAAACATTGTTCATTTTATTGAGGAATGTGAACCCATTGAAGCACGACTTTCTCTTGCTGTCGTATACAAGATTGCGGATTTGCACAATGCCCGAATTTCACTTGAGACGAATTCAAAAGATCGCCATACCTTGTTGATTCAATTAGATGAAGGAAATTGATACATGAATGATGAACAAAAACGTATTCTGGTTCTTGACGATGAGGAAATGATCCGCGAACTATTGAACGAAACTTTTCAGAGAAAAGGTTTTTCTGTTGATGTGACAGCCAATGGAAAAGAAACACTTGCCAGGCTTGAGGAAAATCCCTACGATCTTCTGATTACCGATATCAGATTACCTGATATCAGTGGAATGAAAATTCTCTCTCGAGTAAAAACGAAATATCCTGGTATTGGCATTATTATGATTACTGCTTATGGTTCGATCAAGAGTGCGGTTAAAGCGATGAAACAGGGTGCGTTTGATTATATTACAAAACCCTTTAGTTTGGAAGAAATGGAACTGGTTGTCGATAAATATTTTGAATATCAAAATTTGGTCGACGAAAATCGCTATTTGAGATCTGAGCTCGATAAGAAATTCAGTTTTGAAAACATCGTTGGAAAGAGTGATCCCATGAACCGTGTTTTCGAATCGATTCAGATGGTCGCTCGAAGCAAGGCCACAGTACTGATACAAGGCCCAAGCGGTACGGGCAAAGAACTTGTAGCAAGGGCAATTCACTATAACAGCGATCGGCGTCAAATGCCGTTTATTACAACCAATTGTGCAGCGTTGCCGGAAGGCCTTGTTGAAAGTGAATTGTTCGGTCATGAAAAAGGTGCTTTTACGGGAGCTTATAAAACCACAAAGGGCCGGTTTGAAATGGCTCACGGAAGTACTCTGCTTTTGGATGAAGTCAGTGAGATTACTTTAGGGCTTCAGGCAAAATTGTTGCGGGTTCTTCAGGAAAGGGAAATTGAAAGGGTAGGTGGGGGAAAGCCAATCCCTGTGGATGTGCGCATTATCGCTACGACCAACCGTGACCTTAAGAAAGAAGTTGAAGAGGGGCGTTTCCGGGAAGATCTTTATTATCGCTTTAATGTCGTTCCTATTCATTTGCCTCCGATATCTGAACGAAGAGAGGATATACCGCTTCTTATACAATATTTTATTAATGGATATAACAGCGAAAATGGAAAGAAGATAAAAGGCGTATCGGAAAAAGCAATGAAAATGCTTATGCAAAAAGAATGGCCGGGAAATGTTCGGGAGATTGAGAATTGTATCGAACGTGCGATTGTCATGTCAGGCCCTGATGTGACCATGCTGGATGTGAACCATTTTTCTCTGAGTGATCATATTTCAAAAGAAGAACCTCTTTACGATGGATCGAAACCGAAATCCCTGAGAGAAATAGAAAAGACCCTGATTCTAAGAACACTCCGCGAAAATGAAGATAATCGAACCAAAACTGCAGACCTGTTGGGAATCAGTGTTCGTACACTTCGAAATAAACTAAATGAATATAGAAAAGAAGGAATTGTTGTTTAATAACAATGGGTAAATTGATCCTGACAAAGGAAAAGCTTGCCTTCTATCCTCTGTTTATCGCATACCTTAATACTATTCATAACATTCTATTAATTAAATACTAAACAATGTTCATTCCACATGGCATGAATGTTGCCTGTTTGTAAGTACAGATATAGTAATGATTTGAGTGTTTTTGATGTAAGGGAATTTGGAGGTTCTATGAACGGCGATAAAAGCCTTCTTTTTGTTGATGACGAAGAAGAAATACTCGATATTCTGGTGGATCTTTTTTCGGATGACGGATATCAGTTGCATACAGCGAAACGGGCATCGGATGCATTGGAAATTGTAGAACATCATGGGATTGATTTTGTCTTGTCCGATTTAAAATTACCAGATGCTTCAGGCTCGGATCTGCTCAATCAAATTCGTGAAAAGAATCCACACTCGGTGAGAGTATTAACTTCCGGATATCTTGATCTTAAATTCGGACGTATTGCTGAAAATAAAAAGGATGGGACGCTTTACCTTTCAAAGCCATGGGATTTGTTGATTTTGAAACAACTTGTGAGTGATCGGTTGGGAAATTAATTTACTTTTGTATAACACTTGTTTCCTGTACACGACAAAAGGACTTTAATAAAATATAGCATATGCAGATAAAAAAATGAAAAAAATAGTTTATATCGATAATGACAAAAGATATAGGAAAAAAATTGATGGAGTACTTGTCGATAATGGTTATCGTTGTTTGTTTTATGATAACGGGAAAGAAGGTCTTGAAGGAATATTAAAAGAGAATCCGAATCTGGTCATTGTTAACTACTCTTTACCCGATTTTTCTGCAGAAGAATTTTATACTCACTTTTTGACAGATTTTAAATATCAATCCTTCAAACATATTCCTTTTATTTTGCTTACCAATAACGGGAAATTAAATCGTTCTAAATATTATGGATTGGGTTTTAGTGCCTGTTTGGGAAAACCTTATAGTGTGAAAGAGCTGATTGAATTTGTTGAAGACGTATTTGTGTCCCATCAAATCAAGATGGAGGAAACTCAGTTCTGGACGACCATTCATGAAGCAAAAGATTTTCTGGAAAGGGTTGTCGAAAGTTCAATTGATTCTATCATCACCACAGACAGAAAAGGCATTATTACCTATTGCAATCATGCCAGCGAAGAGATGTTGGGATACAGTTTTGAGGAATTGGTGGAAAAACGGGTCAGCCGGTTTTTAGCTGACGGTCCTTCCGAATTATTAAATATTAGCGCTTTGCTTAGAAAAAGAAAAAAATTGCCAAATTATAAGACCATTGTCATTGATAAGAAAGGAAAAAGAATCCCCATAAATCTTTCCATTTCTACAATGCAGGATGGCAGTGGCAAGGTGATCGGAGCCATTGGAATCAGTAAAGAAATTGAAGGAAAGAATTTTTCTGAATACGACTCGTATGCTTCGGACCGTTTGGTCGCAGTCGTCGAAACAGCAGTGGCAGTCAATCATGAAGTGAACAATCCCCTGGTTCCAATTTTAGGGAATGCCCAGTATCTTCTTCATGAAGGGAAAATTGAAGATGAGGATTGCAGAAAACGGTTAAAGGCTATAATAAAAAACGCACTCCGCATTCGGGATATTACTCAAAAACTTGCCAATATTACACATCCCGTCACAAAAGAATATTTAAAAGGAACAAGGATGCTTGATATAGACGGTTCGACATAAAGACAATATCATAATAGAAATTATAATAATAACCCTATTGAATTCATTTCAATAGGGTTTTTATATATAATCCCAGTTTGTTTTATCAATTAAAATATTTTATTGAAAATTTTACCTTGCTTTTGTGTAGCTATTTATGTATGTTTTAGGGACTTGGGAAAGGTTAAAAAGGAAAAACAATTGAAATTGAAAATAATTTACGCAATCATCTTTTTCTTTATCTCCAAATTGTCCCTCGTTTATGGAGAGGTAACAACTTCAAAATATGCGGGAGAGTTTTTGGCAGTGGGTGTCGGTGCACGGGCACTAGCGATGGGAGGCGCCTATGTTGCGGCTTCGGAAGATGTTACGGCAATCTACTGGAATCCTGCAGGACTGGCTTTTCTGCAGTCTTTTCAAATACACGGAATGCATGCAGAACGATTCAGCGGCATTGTCAATTGGGATTTTCTTGGACTCGGATATTCTGTAAAGGACAGCTTGACTTTGGGTTTTGGAGTATACCGATTAGGCGTGGATGACATTCCGTTGACCCGGCTGACCGATCCTTCGAAACCTTTGGGAGCCGAAAATC
This sequence comes from uncultured bacterium, assembly GCA_964617625.1. Lineage (GTDB taxonomy): Bacteria > Zhuqueibacterota > QNDG01 > QNDG01 > DSAB01 > CAZTZL01. The sequence goes on along the minus strand of CAZTZL010000004.1, from coordinate 65,588 downwards.
TTCCACAGGTTGAAAAATATATCAACGACAGTGAAATGGTTTTCATGTTTTCCTTTGGAAAAAGACAGAGCCGTTCTTTCTCATATGGTGGAAGTATTAAAACGATTCGAAAGAGCATGGATCAATGGGGTGCGTGGGGAATCGGATTTGATTTCGGAGTATTATGGAATCCGGTTCATCAACTGAAAATTGGAGCTGTTCTTGCGGACGGCACTTCAACTCTCATTGCATGGAATACAGGGAGAACGGAATTGTTGCTGCCGCATTTGAGATTGGGAGCCGTTTATCCGGTTCAATTTCATTCTATCAAAGTACTTCCTGTCTGTGAAATTGATGTGGATTTTGAATCGAGAGGCGAAGTAGCCCAAATGTCTCTGGGAGCTTTGGGTTTCGATCTGCACGCCGGAGGAGAAATCTCCTACAAAGACCGACTTTTTTTACGGGCTGGCACGGACAGGGGGAACTTTACAGTTGGAGGAGGTTTTTGGTTTAAATATTTTCAAGTGGATTATGGATTTTTAAATCATTTTGATCTTGGACATACCCATCGCATTTCCCTGACAATCCTTCTAAATAAACCCATTCCATTGAAATTTTGATATACGTAAGTGTCATAATTATAAAATAGATATTGACTATCAACAATTATTTTTGTAAAATACATATTCTTATTAAGAGAGTTTTCTATTACATAAGATAGGACGATCAATGGCTTCAAGCATGACAGGGCTGGGAATCGGAGAAGCACAATTTAACAGCACGACAATTACAGTGGAATTAAAATCCGTTAACAATCGATATCTTGAGGTATCGTGCCGGTTGCCATCATTTTTATCCTATTACGAACAGCAGGTGCGTGATATTATCCGGAATGGTGTTGAGCGCGGGAAAATATATACAACAATTACGGTGAAAGGGGATCCCGGCGGTATATCGGGCATACGAATTAACGAAAAAATAGTCGGCTCCATTCATGATTTGTTGAATCGACTTCGCAATGTTGCCGGGATTCGTGAAAAGTTGAGATTGGATCATTACATGCGGTTTTCGGAAATTTTTGAATCCTATTCAGAACCGGAAAATGCAGATTTGACTTGGAGCCACGTGAAAAAAGCATTGCAGGACGCATTGGACGCTTTAAAGGAAATGCGGTGGAAAGAAGGAGAAATCCTTCTGAAAGACATTGCTGAACGTATTCAAAGTTTGGAAAAACATTTGGACACGATTGAAAGCATTGCACGTGATAATGTTTCTGAAGAATATAAAAAACTTACAGAAAGGATTGAACGGCTTACTCAGGATCACAATATCGATCAGGACAGACTACATGCTGAAATTGCACTTTTAGCCGATAAAATGGATATTACGGAAGAGTGTGTTCGGTTGCGAAGCCATAATCAGATTTTTTTAAATACGTTGGAAAAAAACGAAGTTGTCGGAAAGAAATTGAATTTTCTTCTTCAGGAGATGAATCGTGAGGCGAATACAATCAGTTCCAAGGCGATCCATGTTGAGATCAGCCATACTGTGGTTGAGATGAAAGAAGAAATCGAAAAAATACGTGAGCAGGTCCAAAATTTGGAATAGGAAATGGATTTATCAAGCGGCAGGCTGTATGTTCTCTCGTCTCCGTCGGGGGGCGGGAAAAGCACTGTGATACAAGAGTTGAGAAGAAGAAATCCGGATTTTGGTTATTCGGTTTCCGTCACAACAAGGCCAAAACGCAAAAATGAAAAGCATGGGGAAGATTATTTCTTTGTTGATGAATCCGATTTTAAAAAAAAAATTAAAGAGGGCGCCTTTATTGAGTGGGCTGAAGTGTACGGATATTTATACGGAACTCTCTGGGAACAGGTCGAAAAGCAAATAAGTCATGGAAAAAAGGTTCTTTTTGACATCGATGTACAAGGCGGGATACAAATCAAAAAAAAGAAAAAAGATGCAGTACTTATTTTTATTTTGCCCCCTTCTGTAAAAGAGCTTGAAAGGAGGTTGAGAAATCGTCAAACTGAGAGCAAGACCGAGATTGATAAACGATTAAAAAATGCGCAGCATGAACTGGAGTTTGCGCAGCAATACGATTTCCAGGTAGTTAATGATTGTTTTGAAAAAACGATAGAAGATATTGAAGTTATTGTCCGTCAGACCTAAAAACGAAGTATCGGAGGAATTTGCTCGATGGAAAAAATATCAATCGAAGATCTTTTGGAAGAAACAAATAATATCTATGAATCAGTAGTGATTATGGCCAAGCGTGCGCGGCAGGTAAACAATGAGCAGAAGCTTGAAATCGACATGGATATGGATACGCCCACTGTTTTGGATAACAAAGAAAATGAAGATTTTGATGATGTTGAAATAGATCGGGAGGCCTTATTGCGGGAGCATAAAAAGTTTCCAAAACCCTCAAGAGTGGCCATTCAGGAAATGGCTCAAAAAGAGATTCATTTCAGTTACAAGGAAATGGAGGAGAACAAGTAAAGTTCCCGAAATGGTATAGAAACACAATAAATCAGGTCGTGCGGGTAACCCATTGTGGATAAAAGGTTGGATGGACGAAAAATATTGTTAGGAGTGACGGGAAGCATTGCAGCTTATAAAGCTTGTGAATTGCTTCGGATGCTTCAAAGAGAAGGTGCCGAGATCAGGGTTGTGATGACTGAATCGGCAAAGAGATTCGTCTGTCCGCTGACGTTTGAGACGCTTACAAACTGTGAAGTGATCAGCGATCTGTTTCCGGCGCATCGTTCATTAAAGACCGAACATATTACTCTCGCCGAGTGGGCGGAGAAGATACTTGTTTGTCCGGCTACTGCGAATATCATCGGGAAAATTGCATCGGGAATTGCGGATGATTTTCTCAGTACTGTGGTGATGGCTTCCCGGTCGCCTGTGCTTTTTGCTCCTGCAATGGACAGGCAAATGGTTCAAAATCCGATTTATATTTCAAATGTGGAAAAATTAAAAAAACTGGGGTATCGCTTTATTGAACCGGAAACAGGCCAGCTTGCCAGCGGTCTCGAAGGGCCAGGACGTTTGGCCGGGATGAAAAAGATCATTGATGCGGTTTTGTCCTGCCGAAACACTGAAGGGTGTTTATACGGGAAAAAGATACTTGTTACTGCCGGGCCAACACGAGAATGGATTGATCCTGTCCGTTATATAACCAATCCTTCTACCGGAACTATGGGATATGTACTTGCTGAGACTGCAGCGCTCCGGGGCGCGGAAGTGACTTTGATCAGCGGCCCCTCAAGCTTGGAAGTTTTTTCGGGTATTCGCCTGATCCGTGTGAATACGGCACAGGAAATGGCGGAAGCGGTTCATCAGGAATGGCCGGAACACCAGGTTCTTATTATGGCTGCTGCGGTTTCCGACTACAGGCCGGCTAAGACCTCTTCGAAAAAAATTAAAAAACAGGACTCCCGCTGGCAGCTTAATCTGGAAAAGACAGAGGATATTTTAATCTCACTTGCTTCAAAAAAGAAACAGGGATTGCGTGTCGGTTTCGCACTTGAAACAGAAAACGGGCTCAACAATGCCATACAGAAGCTGAAAAACAAGCAGCTGGATCTGATTTGTTTAAATGTCCTTGAAGAGGGAGCGGGATTTGGGCAAGGAAACAATAAAGTGACTTTGATCGATAAAAACGAACAAAAAGAAGAGCTGCCACTTTTGTCCAAACGGGAGACAGCGCAAAAGATTTTGGACAAGATTGAAAAATTAATTAACGAGTAGTTAGTAATCATGTCCCCGGAAACATCAAATATATTTGATGAAACGAAAAAGTATTTGCGGCAGCAGCGCGATCTTTTTGGAAACGAATTGTATCTCCCCAGGAAAGACGTACTGACTTTTCAATCTCAAAATAAAGGTGACGATTCGCTGGATACATTTTATCAAAGCATCAAGGGTTGTGAAAAATGTGTGCTGGCAAAAACACGGACGAATTTTGTATTTGGTGCGGGCAATCCAAACGCAAATTTTATGCTGATTGGAGAAGCGCCCGGCCGGGATGAAGATTTAAAAGGTGAACCTTTTGTGGGAAGGGCAGGACAGCTCTTGGATAAAATTCTTGCTGCGATTGAATTCAAAAGGTCGGAAGTTTTTATCGCCAATATTCTGAAATGCAGACCGCCTCAGAACCGCGATCCCTTGCCGGAAGAAGTCGCACTCTGCATGCCCTATCTTTTCCAGCAGATTGGAATGATTCAGCCAAAAATTATTTTAGCCCTGGGACGGATAGCAGCGCATCATTTATTGAGGACCTCAACCTCGTTGAGCCAGCTTCGGGGCAAGGTTCATGATTTTGAGGGTATTTCTCTCATTGTTACATTTCATCCGGCGGCGCTTCTTCGAAATCCGCACTGGAAAAAACCGGTTTGGGAAGATGTTCAAATGTTAAGAAAATTATATGATAAGGAAGTAGGGGATAAACCGCTATGGAATCCTCAAAAAGGAAAATAAACGGGAAGTCTTCTACTCCGGAGAAAGCCATCTTTGATCTTGTTCCGCCGCAGGCGCTGGATGCGGAGATGGCAGTTCTGGGATCGATGCTGATCGATAATGAATGTATCGGGAAGATCGTCGAAATATTGACCTCCTCAAGTTTTTACCGCACTGCCCATCAGAAAATATTTTCCGCGGCGACTCTCTTGTTCGAGAAAAACGATCCGGTGGATCTGATTACATTGTCCGAGGAACTCAAACGGCAGAATCTTCTTGAAGAGTTAGGCGGCACCTATTATCTCACAACACTGGCCGAAACAGTTGCTTCATCTGCAAATGTCGAACATCACGCGAGGATTGTTCAGGAAAAATATTTATTACGAAAACTGATTGAAGAAGCCGCTGGAATAGCCAAGGACTGTTACGATGCCCAGGAAGATGTATTTCACATTATCGACCGGTCAGAGCAGCGCATTTTCGGTCTTTCGGAAAAAAGGCTGCGCAGAACATTCCAGCATATTTCGCCTGTGATGCATGAAGCGTTTGAAACTATCGAGAAATTTCACGAGCGAAAAGGCACAGTAACCGGAGTTCCTACCGGCTATTCGAAACTGGATGAATATACATCCGGATTTCAGGATGGAGAATTAATCATCGTAGCCGGCCGGCCTTCAATGGGAAAAACAGCTTTCAGTCTCAATATTGCACGGAACATGGCTGTCGATGAAAAGAAACCCGTTGGTATATTTAGTCTTGAAATGTCGAAACGGCAATTGGCGCTTCGGTTACTATGCGCCGAAGCCCGCGTCGATGCCCATGGTGTTCGAACCGGTCGATTGGCTGATGATGAATGGCAGAAACTCAGCATGTGTGTGGGTGTCCTGACAGAGGCGCCTATCTATATCGATGATACGCCTGGCATGGGAGTTCTGGAGTTGCGAGCCAAAGCCCGGCGTTTGAAGAAAGAAAAGGATGTTGGCCTCATCATCATTGACTATATGCAGCTCATGGAAGGGCCTAGAAAGGCCGAAAGCAGACAGCATGAAATCTCGATGATTTCCCGGTCTTTGAAAGGGCTGGCAAAAGAACTCGATATTCCCGTGGTTGCTCTTTCCCAGTTGTCCCGCGCCGTTGAAGCCCGAGGCGGTGAAAAAAGACCGATGCTTTCAGATTTAAGAGAATCAGGAGCAATCGAACAGGATGCCGATGTCGTTCTGTTTATATATCGCCCTGAGTTTTATGGAATCAAGAGGAGTGATCAGGGAGATTCGATGGAGGGAAAAGCGGAAGTGATTATCGGCAAACAGAGAAACGGTCCGGTGGGTACGATTCACCTCAATTTTGTAAAAAAATGGGCCCGTTTTGAAAATCCGGCCTTTGAGCAAGAACCCGCCGGTGTGCCATTTTAGATCATTATGACAGATATTATTATAAAAGAAGAACCCAAAAAATCTGTTCGTGAAAAGCGGACTGCTCAAAAACAGGAAGAGTACGTACTTCAGCCGAAAGTTCGGAGCCAGTACAGACGCGTTTTTGACCGGATTCTAAAGGAAATTCAAATCTATATCAAAAATCCGGATTTGACACTTCTCAAAGATGCGTATCAGTTTGCGTATAATGTACACAAACATCAATTGCGCAAATCCGGTGCGCCTTACATCGAACATTGTCTGGAAACGGCGAAGATACTCACGGATCTTCGTATGGATGTGGTTACGATAGTATCGGGATTGATTCATGATGTAGTTGAAGATACCGGAATCACGGTCGATAAAGTTCGTGAACGATTCGGCGGTGAAGTCGCCCAGCTTGTCGATGGTGTGACGAAAATCAGTGAATTGAAATTTCGCAGTCAGGCGGAAAAACAGGCTGAGAATTTCAGAAAAATGATTTTTTCCATGGCTCAGGATCTAAGGGTGATTATGATCAAGTTCGCGGATCGTCTTCACAATATGCGCACTCTCGAATTCCTGCCGCCGCAAAAGGCGAAACGCATTGCCATTGAAACACGGGAAGTATATGCGCCTCTTGCACACCGTTTTGGAATTGCACGCATCAAATGGGAACTCGAGGACTTATCACTTAAATTTCTTGAACCAAAAGCCTACTATGATCTTGTTCAACAAATATCCGACAGACGGGAAGCGCGGGAACACTATATCAACCGAGTGACCGAACCGATACAAAAAGAACTTTTAAAAAACGGAATTCGCGCGAAGGTTGCTGGAAGGGCTAAATCTCTGTATTCCATTTACAGAAAAATGAGTGAGAGAAACAGACCTCTAGAAGAGATCTATGATTTGCTGGCCATCCGGATTGTTGTGGAAAAAGTCGATGAATGTTATTTTGCTCTCGGTGTGGTTCATACCATATTTACTCCGGTTCAGGATCGCTTCAAAGATTACATTGCCACTCCCAAGTTGAATATGTATCAATCATTGCACACCACTGTCATCGGCCCGGATGGCAAGATGATTGAAATCCAATTTCGGACAGAGGAAATGCATCGTATCGCAGAAATCGGTATCGCAGCCCATTGGAAATATAAGGAGGGTGGTCAATCCGACGACGAGTTGGATCAATACAGCGCGTGGCTCCGCGAAATGATTGACTGGCAGAAGGATACGCTCGATCCCGAAGAATATCTGGAAGTCTTGAAAACCGATCTGTTTCAGTCCGAGGTTTTTATTTTTACACCTAAAGGGGATTTATTCAAATTGCCCGCCGGTTCCACGCCGGTTGATTTTGCGTTTTCAGTGCATACCGATATCGGTCTGCAATGTATCGGTGCCAAAGTGAACGGACGTATCGTTCCCTTGAATACGAAACTGAAAAGCGGAGATTCTGTCGAGGTCATTACTTCATCCAATCAACGGCCGAATAAGGACTGGATCACCTTTGTCAAGACATCCAAAGCAAAAGCAAGGATCAAACGCTGGCTGAAAGAGGCCAGATATCAGGAAGCAGTGAAGTTGGGGGAAGAAATATTTACAAAGAGCCTCAAACGGTACCGTATCCGGACCACCAAAGAGCAGCTCAGGCAGCTTGTCGATCAGATGCAGAAATCTAAAATGGAGCAAGTCTATGCTGAACTGGGACAGGGAGATCTGCCAGTACAAAAAGTGATTGAGATACTGGCTCCTGAAAAAGTTGGTTCGACAGGTCCTAAGAATAAAGAAAAGATATTTGAAAAATTCATTTCCCGTGCCAGGGGTGCTGTCAGAGGCATTCGTGTACAGGGGATGGATAATTTATTGATTCGTTTTGCACAGTGCTGTCATCCCGTACCGGGAGATCCAATTGTCGGCTTTATCACGAAGGGACGCGGTATTGTTGTACACAGGCGAGATTGTACGAATATTCTGAAATTAATGGAAACGCCTGAAAAAACAATTGATGTTTCCTGGGATGTCGATGGTGAAAAGGCATTTATGGTCCAAATCCGGATTTTAGCAGAAGGCCGGAAGGATTTCCTGAAAGATGTGAGCGAACTGCTGTCTTCTATGGAAACAAATATTCTGACGATCGACATGCGGACGGAAAACACACTCATTACAGCTTTTATGATTTTGGAGGTCAGGGATCTTTCGCATTTGACGAGAATTCTTAAAATGTTATATCGTATTCGAGGAGTGCTATCTGTGGGGAGAGAAAGCGGTATTGATAAAACGATTGAACAATTGCATGGATGAAAGGGAAAACACAAACCAAAGGAGTTATCGATGAGCAAAATGGAAACCATCACGAAGAAAGATGTTGCAAAAAGGACTGCAAAGTTGGTCGGTGAAAGAATATACATCACCGAGAAAATCGTGGACGGTGTTTTTACCGCTCTGAGGCAGTTTATGGCCGAGGCAAGTCATGAAGTGCGTATCGAAATCCGAGATTTTGGTGTTTTTGAAGTTAAGAAAACCAAACCCAAACCAAAAGCGAGAAATCCCAAAACCGGAGAAATTATTTATGTACCCGCACGTCGAAAAACTCATTTTAAGGCAGGCAAACTTTTAAAAGAAGTGTTGAAAAAGCCCCTCGAATAAGTACAAATCCTGTGGGACGTATTTTATCGCTGGATTATGGACAGCGCCGCATTGGAGTCGCTGTCAGCGATCCCTTGGGCGTAACAGCACAACCTTTTGATACCTGGGAAGGTTTGGAGTTTGGTCAGGTTGTTGAAAAGATTGGCTCGCTGGTTCACCAGATTGAAATTGAAAAAATTATTATTGGTTTGCCTCTGACATTAAAAGGCGAAAAGGGGCAATCGGTCAAAAGGGTCGAACATTTCGCAACGGAATTGAAACGCTGTATCACAATCCCTGTGATTTTATGGGACGAAAGATTCACATCGATGCAGGCGAAACGGATTCTACGTCAGGCTGAGGAAAAACCAAGCCGCAGGAAAAGAAAAGTGGATTTGATTGCATCAGTTCTTCTTCTACAGAATTATCTGGAATTTCAGAAAGGGCCCATGAATAATACTATGGACAAAACAATTTGAGCCGGAAAGATATTTTTTTGATGTTCATTACGGGCATCGGTTTAATTTTAGCTTTTCCTCCTCTTCCATTTGGATTTGTCGCATTGATCGTGCTAATCCCTTTTTTCTTTTTTTTACAGGGAAAGAAGATCTCAACTGTAATTGCAGGAGGGTATGTAATTGGATTGATATGGGGAAGCGGCACGTTATACTGGATCGGCTGGGCAACCATAGGTGGTTTATTCGGTGCCTTGATTATTTTTGCATCCTATTTTTGTCTCTTTGCATTGGTTCAATTCTGGTTATTCCAAAACTGGGGAGAAAAATCATTGTGGGCGGCTCCTTTTGTTTGGACGGGGGTTGAGATCATTTCCTCTGTTGGATCAATGGGTTTCCCGTGGAATTTAATGGCATATACGCAGAGCGATTATCTCACAATGATTCAATTCGCAGATTTGTTTGGCGCTTATGCGGTTTCATTCTGGGTTGTATCCATGAATGTTATTTTCTATTTTATTATCATTAATTTGAAAGAAAGGCAACTTGTTAAAAGATGGATTTTGTTACTTATCGTTTGCGTCATTGTTCCTCTGGGGTATGGGCAGTTCAAGCTGACCAGGCCGTTGGACAATGATCCCAAAATAAATGTTTCTCTGATTCAGGGGAATATTGATCCTTATCAGAAATGGGATGCCGGTTTTCTTGATTCCAATTTTTCTGTTTATGACAGATTAACCCGGCAGGCGTTTAAATCTAATCCGGAATTAATTGTGTGGCCCGAAACGGCCACTGCCTGTTATATCCGATACAGAATCGCTTATTTTCAAAAAATCAAATCACAGGTGGATTCAATGAATGTGCCGCTGGTGACCGGCACGCAGGATTTCGAGTGGATAAACAAAGACAAACTCAATAGATACAATTCGGCATTTTTGATCCGTCCAAATTATTGGAATGTCGATAGATATCATAAGATTCACCCCGTTCCTTTCAGCGAACGGGTGCCTCTGGCAGATCAAATACCCGTTTGGTACAATTTTCTTGACAAGGTTCTGGATTTAAGTGTCGGGAATTATGCTGTTGGTGATTCGATCGTCGTATTTCAATTTATGCCGAAATCATTAAAGAAGTTGGTTCGTTTTTCTGTCGTGATTTGTTATGAATCCGTATTCCCCTATCTGGTGAGAAAATTTATCAGGAAGGGGGCTCAATTTCTTATTATTATCACCAATGATGGATGGTTCGGAAAAACATCCGGGCCGTTTCAACACGCCCGCATTGCTATTTTTCGTGCCATTGAAAACCGTGTCTGGATTGTGCGATGTGCAAATACGGGGATTTCGTGTTTCATCGATCCTTATGGGAGGATGCACAAAGCATCGAATATCTATAAAGAGGCCGTGGTGAATTCTTTTATTTCGTTAAAAAAACAGGATACCTTTTTCACTAAATATGGTTTTCTATTCCCCTGGTTTATTGGTATTGTAAGCAGTTTGTTATTGTTTTTAACTGTTTATAACAGATATTTTCACCGGCATTAAGCAGGTTCGATTTTTTTTGGTAACCACCTTATGGGCTGCAATATGAAAAGGATGTACATCACATTTTCTATTGTTGTTTTTATGTTTCCCCATTATCTATTGGGTGGCAATAATCATATGGTCACACTAAGTACCGTTAGAGCGAGATCCTTGAGTGTGGGGGGCGCTTTTGTATCAATACAGGATGACCTCGCTTCTCTTGATTTTAATCCAGCTGGTTTCTCAATCGCTCCCATTTCGGAGAGAACTCAGGTCTCTTTGTTTTTAAATCCTTTGGGTTCGCTTTTAATTATCAAAAATCAGGGCAACTATTCGGATTGGATAACGCCAGTCGGATGGATTGTCCGGGGTGGAGGTATTTCTTTTGGAAAACTCAACGTTGGATTTCTCTGGGGCGAGGAAACATTGAACAATGAAAAAAGTCTGGCACGGAGCGACATATTGGACGCGTCGTTTTATGAATGGCAGACCAATGCAAGTTTCGGATTTTCATTGGCATTAGCCCCACGTGTTTCTATTGGAATGGCCGGTGAATTATTTTTCAGAAATATCGAGAAGAAGGAGGTTAAATTCGGCTATCGATATGGTATCATTCTTCATCCAAGATCCAATATGAGTTTCGGACTGTGCTATTTTGATTTGCCCAATGAATATGCAAATGACCGTATGGTTCTGGAAAGAATCGCTGATGAAACGCTGAATATCGGAATTTCATATTCACCCTGGAAACCGTTGACTTTGATGCTGGATGTTCGGAATGTGAGCGATGAAGGGAAAGGGATCACGCGTGAACCCCATATGGGTATTGAAATAATTCCTTTTAATCATATTGCTTTAAGAGGTGGGTATTTTCGTGACAGGGAGAACAATGAGAATACCTATTCATTCGGGATGGGTATTTTGAACTGGAATTCGATTTTACCAGGTGAACGCTCCTTTTTTCATCCAACTTTCGGATTGAATGCAGCAATGGTGTGGCAGCAAAACGATCAATTGACAGGGAGATGGTTTTTACTGTCCTGTATTATAAGGATATAACAAGCAGGGAACTCTTTACCAATATGAAAGTATCAAAGAAAAAGCTGATCATCATTCAATGTATTGTTTTTTTAAATCTCGCATTATTTCAGTGTTCTTTTTGTGATCAGAAAGGAAAGTTTTACCCGCGGAATATAGAGTTGTTATCATCGCTCGTTGATCGTGTTGCCCGAGAGGCAGTAAAGTGTTTGGAATTAAGTGAGGGAGATACGGTCTGTATCGGCCATGATGAAGAAGATAGTAAAGTCGAACGGTTTGTTTTAGATCGGTTTTATCGGATTCTTTTGGAATCCGGGGTTCAAATATTTTATTCCTGTGATACGTCCAGGAACGGACTCGGTCTTTCTCTGCATGTTTGGGATGTCGGTGTGAAGTACCACAAATATGTTGGGAGGACTTTGTTTAAACAGGGGAAGGTGCAGAGGATGGCTGAATTGAAACTATCTTTAAGAGCACTCCATTCCTCTACGGGGCAATTTGTTTATATGGGCGATTTGACTGATCATATTGAAGATCAGGTACCGGTCGTTCATCTTGGCGATGTTGAAGAGGGAAGCATTGTGATTGGAAAACCCAGTCTTCCGGATGAAGAGAAACTACGCCGCTGGTTTGAACCGATAGTTGTGCTTGGTGTGATGGGTGCTGTGACCTGTCTTTTTTATTTAATCAGAAGTTCGTAACGCATTTAGGAGTCACCATGAAATTCAATCGTCTTGGAACAGGTTTGACGTTCATTTTATCCATGTTGCTAATTTTTTCTTTATTCGGATGCTATGGGAAAAAATTCAGTATGTCGGGATTAACTCCCGAAGAACAGTTTGACTATGCCATGAAATTTTTTGACCACAGGGATTATTACAATGCAAAGATGCAATTTTCAATCGTCGTTCTTAATAATCCGGGACACCGGATTACAGGAAAAGCACAATATTATTTGGGTGAATCATATTATTATTTAAAAGATTACATCTTGGCTGTAGGTGAATATCAAAAATTAATTAAAAGTCTGCCAAGCAGTGAATATGTGGATGATGCATTTTTCAAAATCGGAATGTGTTATTACAAGCTCGCACCTGTCTATGGACTGGATCAGGACTATACGCAAAAAGCAATTACACAATTTCAGTTGTTTCTTGAAGAGTATCCGGACTCCAAATTAAGAGAACAGGTTGAGAAAATGTTGTCCGAATGCAGAGATAAATTGGCAAAAAAAGAATATAAAGCCGGAGACCTCTATCGGAAAATGGGGTACTATCGCGCAGCAATCATTTCTTTTGATTCGGTTCTTGAAAAATATTATGACACGCCCTTTAGTGATGATGCGCTGTACTGGAAAGGGGAATCGTACAGACGGATGGGGGAGTGGGAACAGGCAAAAGAAGCATTTAATGCTCTCCTGACAAAACATCCACAAAGCCCGTATGTATTTAAAGCGAAATTGAAGTTGAACAGTATAAAAGACAGTTTAAATAAAAAGAATGCTAATTATCAGGGATTGAATCAATAGATGAAGATCGGATTATTTGGAGGAACATTTGATCCCATTCATGTTGGCCATTTGATTATTGCCGAAACCGTTTCCAGTGATTTTCATTTAGATCGTATTTTTTTTATTCCTGCTGCAGTACCGCCGCATAAAGACAGTAACCGTATTTCCCCGCCTGACAGGCGGCTTGAAATGATTAAACTGGCGATTGAAAATAACTCGCGTTTTGATGTTTCAGATACTGAAATTCGGCGTGGCGGGATCTCGTACACTGTTGAGACAATTCAATGGTTTCAGGAATCGGCAACATGGAAAGGAGGATCTTTCTTTTTGATTATGGGTTCCGACAGTCTTTACGATATCAGGAATTGGAGAAATCCCGCAGAAATATTGTCGAGTATTGAAGTACTGGTGATTGAACGGCCGGGTTTTGAAAAGGGAAGAAGTAAAGAAAAATATTCGGAAAAGGTGAAGTGGGTTTCTGTCCCGAAAATGGAAATTTCTTCAACAGAAATCCGGAAACGTGTATATAGACAAAAATCAATTCGATACTGGGTGCCTCGGAAAGTTGAAGCTTTTATTCATGACAGGGGGATGTATCTGTGACGATTAACGCTCCATTTTTCTGGATTGGAGATCGAATTATCTCTTTCTTCAGAGAAATGGGCTATATGGCGATTATGCTTTTCAGGATATTGCGCGGCACAGTTTATATTTTTCAGCATCGCCATCTGGTGCTCAAGCAAATGCTGAAAATCGGTGTAAATTCTCTTCCGCTAGTCTCCGTAGTCAGCATATTTACGGGAGCAGTTGCTTCCTGGCAGGCCGCCTATCAGTTTGAAGGTTTTGCACCGGGAATGTCTACGTACGATTTTCTGGGTGCAGCAGTCAGTTATGCGATTTTCATTGAATTGTCTCCGGTATTGACAGGGCTGGTCATTGCAGGCCGTGTCGGAGCATCTATTGCTGCGGAACTGGGAACGATGCGTGTGACTGAACAGATTGATGCCCTTGAGACACTGGCAATCGATCCGATCAATTATCTCGCTGCACCGCGTTTTACTGCAGGGTGGGTCATGCTTCCTATTCTGGTAATCTATTCTTACCTGATTGCACATATTGGTGCAGGGGTAGTGGCGCTCCTTTTGCTGGGAGTTTCCTCAACGACTTTTTTTAGCAGTGTTCAACGTTATTTTTTAGTGTATAATGTTTTTTCCGGTATCGTAAAAGCTTTGTTTTTTGGAGGTGGAACTGCCCTTGTTGGATGTTCAATCGGATTCCGAACCGAAGGTGGAGCGGAAGGTGTTGGGCATGCAACAATTAAAGCTTTTGTTTTTTCATCGGCGTTTATTCTTATCAGTGATTACATTTTAGCAGTGATTCTTTTTTAATTATGATTCGAATCGAAAAATTAAAAAAATACTTTGATGACAAAGTTGTACTAAAGAATGTCAACTTGAGTATAAACAAGGGAGAAACCCTGGTCATCATCGGGCAGAGCGGTTGCGGGAAAACCGTATTGCTTAAATCGATTATCGGTTTAATTCAACCCGATGGAGGCCATATCTTTGTAGACGATGTGGAAATCACCACATTAAACAGAAAAAAACTTTTCCATTACAGAGAAAAATTTGGAATGCTGTTCCAGAATTCAGCGCTTTTCGATTCCATGACCGTTGAAGAGAACATTGGATTGGCGCTAAAAGAGCACACCAAATTATCCGCTGAAGAAATTCAAAAACGTGTAGAGAAAAAACTGGCCGTGGTTGGCCTTTCCGGAATCAATGACAAGATGCCGTCCGAGCTTTCCGGAGGGATGAAAAAACGGGTCGGTCTTGCTCGGGCAATCATCATGGACCCAGAATTTGTTCTGTTCGATGAGCCCACAACGGGACTCGATCCGATCGTTGCCGATACAATCAATGATTTGATTATTAAAACCAGCAAAGAGCTGGGCATTACTTCGATTGTTGTGACACACGATATGTACAGTGCGTTGAAGGTTGGAGACAGGATTGTGATGCTGCATTCAGGCCAGATCGTTTTCGAGGATACACCAGCAAAAATGAGAAAGAGTAACCACCCGATGGTGAAAGCATTTATGAAGAGTTATATATAAATTATGCATATTAAATGTTAAATCTTCAATGCTCAATGAAATATTTCAACCGAAAAAACCGTTGAACATTGAGCATCGAGCAATGAACACTGAACATTTTATATTATAAAGCAACAATTAGTAAATTGTCGGATTATGTTTTAACTTGTTCTATGCTAAATGTTGAATTTTCAATGCTCGATGAAATAGTTTAGGTTGATAAAAAAGTTATTGAGTATTTGGCATTGAGCCTTTAGGATTGAATATTTGAATTTTCCATAGGATTTTGTGATTTATTTAAAATGAAAAAAGAACGAACCAAATATGTATGCCAGTCCTGCGGATACACGTCCCCGAAATGGATGGGAAAATGTTCTGAATGCGGCGCCTGGAATGCATTCATTGAGGAAAAAATCCAGCCTGTCTCCAGGCAACGCGCAGGAACATCACAGGTCGTTCCGAAATCTGTTTTGCTGGATGAAATTCAGGATCCGAAGTTTGCCCGGATCAAAACAGGGACAGAAGAATTTGACCGGGTGCTCGGCGGCGGAATCGTTGTCGGTTCTGTCATTCTGGTTGGCGGGGCGCCGGGTATCGGAAAGTCCACTCTTTTACTGCAGGTTTGTTCTCTCATCGCCAGTCAGGGGAAAAATGTACTCTACATTTCAGGCGAGGAATCGCTTCAACAGATTAAAATACGGTCGGATAGACTGTCCATTCATTCCGACAGATTGCGTCTTTTGGCGGAGACGGATCTCGAATCCATCGCATCCGTTTTCAGACAGGAGAAACCGGATTTTTGTGTCGTCGATTCAATCCAGACGGTATATGCATCTCAAATGGAAAGCCTGCCCGGCAATGTAAGCCAGGTGCGCATTTGCGGATACACATTGAGCGTGGTCGCCAAGGAAGAACAAATTCCTGTTTTTCTGGTCGGTCACGTCACAAAAGAAGGCAGTATTGCCGGTCCGCGAGTACTTGAGCACCTTGTGGATGGCTTACTGATTTTGGAAGGGGATGAGCAGCATGCGTATCGCCTTCTTCGTGCTGTAAAGAACCGCTTCGGATCGACGAATGAAGTCGGGCTTTTTGAGATGACGGATAAAGGCATTATCGAAGTTACCCAGCCTTCGGAATATCTTCTTTCACAAAGACATGGAGAGGCTTCGGGAACCGTTGTGACGGTCAGTCTGGAAGGGACGAGGCCGCTTTTGGTTGAAGTGCAGGCTCTGGTTTCTCCCACGAGTTACGGTATGCCTCAGCGGACATCCACAGGGATCGAGCATCGGAGACTCGCCCTGCTTTTGGCCGTTCTCGAAAAACGTGTCGGACTGAAATTCGGGACTCAGGATGTATTTATCAATGCTGCCGGAGGGCTGCGTCTCACAGAACCTGCTGTGGATCTGGCGGTCACTGTCGCCGTTGCATCCAGTCTCAAAGACCGGCCAATCGACCCGCAGACTGCGATGGTTGGAGAAGTCGGCCTGTCCGGCGAAGTCCGCGGTGTTTCTCAAATCGAAAGAAGAATTGCAGAAGTAGAACGGCTTGGATTCAATAGACTTGTTCTGCCCGATATCGGTTTGAAAGCGTTGCGAAACAAGACAAGACTTGAACTGGTCGGTGTCCATACGGTCCGGGAAGCCGTTCAGAAACTGATTTGAATCGATGCAATTTAAGCTTGAGAAAACATGTTCTTTGACAAAAGCGAGAGCCGGTGTTTTATCCACACCGCATGGAAAGATTCAAACACCCTTCTTTATGCCGGTGGGAACCCAGGGAACCGTAAAGACATTGTCACCGGAAGATTTGTTGGCAATAGGAACTCAGATTATCCTTGCGAACACCTATCATCTTTATCTTCGCCCTGGAGATGGCATTATCCGGGAAGCAGGCGGACTGCATCGTTTTACAGGCTGGTCTCTGCCCATATTGACAGACAGCGGAGGGTTCCAGGTTTTCAGTCTCGCAGAGCTCCGGAAAATCACCAATGAGGGAGTTAAATTCCAATCTCATCTGGATGGATCGTATCATCTGTTTACTCCTGAAATTGTGGTAGATATTCAAAGAAATCTGGGCACAGATATCATGATGGTTTTGGATGAATGCGCCTCCTATCCCTGTTCGTATGAGGATGCATTGAAAGCCAATAATCGGACACTTCACTGGGCGGAACGTTCACTGATCCGGTATCGGGAAACGGAACCGCCGCATGGGAAAAATCAGGCTCTTTTTGGTATTGTGCAGGGCAGTACGTATGAACCGCTTCGGAGGGTTAGTGCAGAAAGGCTGATCGAACTGGAACTCGACGGATATGCCATCGGAGGCTTGGCTGTCGGTGAACCGAAATCGGTCATGTCGGAAATGACTGCGCTTTGCACGGATTTGCTTCCGGTGGATAAACCGCGTTATCTTATGGGTGTAGGCAAACCGGAAGATATTGTTGAGGCTGTTTCTTTAGGCGTGGACATGTTTGATTGTGTGATTCCAACCCGGAACGGCAGGAACGGAACCGTTTTTACATGGCAGGGACGGCTTGTCGTGAAGAACCGCCAGTATGAACGGGATTTTTCTCCTATCAGTGAGGGTTGTTCATGTTATACCTGTCGGCATTTTTCAAGAGCCTATCTCAGACATTTATTTCATGCAGAAGAAATTTTAGGCCTCCGTCTGGCATCCATTCATAATCTTTATTTTTACATTGAGCTAATTCGAAAGGCCAGACAAGCTATTTTAAACGAATCATTTGATACATGGAGAAAAACATTTTACCATCAATATCATATTGAAAATAATCATTCATAACAAAAGGAGGATTCAGTGTACAATGTACTTTTACTTGCAGGAGCAACCGCTGGAGGCGGAGCAGCCAAAGGCGGAAATCCGTTTTTAAGTTTTTTACCCCTTCTTCTCATTATATTCGTGATGTATTTCCTGCTCCTTCGTCCCCAGGCGAAGCGCCAAAAACAACAGCAGGAAATGATCAAGAATCTGCAAAAAGGAGATAAGATATTAACGAGCGGCGGCATTATCGGAACCGTTGCGGGCATCAAGGAAAAAGAAGGGCTTTTAATTGTTAAAATAGCCGACAATGTGAAAGTCGAACTGGCCCGGCAATCTGTGACGCAGCTTCTCAATAAAAAACCGGAGTAATTTTGAAGCATGCGTCTTGTTTTCATGGGAACGCCTGAATTCGCTCTTCCCACATTGCGTACATTATACAACAGCAAGCATGAAATTGTCTGTGTTGTTACACGGCCCGACCGTCCGAAAGGGCGGGGTCAGAGGCCGGCAGGGTCCGTGGTGAAAGAGGAAGCATTGAAGATGGCCCTTCCGGTTCTTCAGCCCGAGGGGCTTAAAGAACCGAAATTCATACAGGCATTAAAAGAGTGTCATGCCGATTGTTTTGTCGTTGTGGGATTTCGAATTTTGCCCCCTGAAGTATTCACGCTTCCGCCAAGAGGAACAGTCAATCTGCATTCCTCTCTGCTTCCAAAATACAGAGGTGCTGCACCTATCCAGTGGGCGTTGATTCAGGGCGAAAGGGAAACGGGCGTCAGTGTGTTTTTCATCGAAAAAGATGTAGATACAGGTGAATTGATACTCCAGAAAAAAATCCCGATTGAAAAGGATGAAGATGCAGGAGATCTGCACGAGAAACTCTCCAAAATCGGAGCCCATGCCGTTCTCAAAGCAATGGACCTTATTGAAAAGGGAAATGTCAGACGGTTGCCCCAAAAAGGGGAACCGTCACCTGCTCCAAAAATATTGCCGGAACACTGCAGGATTCAGTGGGATCGATCCCCGGATCAAATCGTCAATTTAATCCGGGGGCTTTCTCCTTTTCCGGGGGCATTTACACAGCTGGCGGATAAACGGCTAAAAATATTTAAGGCAAAAGTTATAAATGAGAACTCAAAGAGCTTTGGTCTTCCCGGTGAGATAAGCGAGATTCAAAAAAATGGATTTGTTGTATCCGCTAAAAACGGTCAGGTTTTAGTTACGGAAGTACAGCTTGAAGGCAAGCGGCGCCTGGAAGTCAGTGCTTTTCTCAGGGGATATTCCATCACGGAAGGAACCGTGTTGAATTAATTATTGTGGTTATGGGAAGACAATTAACAAATGAATCCGTGAAACCGCGTTTGCTTGCCATTCGCATTCTGGAACGGATTTTCAAGACGAATGGTTATGCAGAAATTATACTGGATCATGTATTCCGCCGGCATTCTTGTTCTGTTCAGGACCGTTCATTGACAACCGAACTTGTCATGGGCACATTACGGTGGGCAGGCCGTCTGGATTGGATATTGAAGCAGACATATTCTGGAGAATGGGAGCGGATTCCTATGGTCATTCAAAGGAATCTTGAAATCGCGCTTTATCAGATTTTATATACGGACAGAATTCCAGTGTATGCGGCAGTGAATGAGGCTGTTGATATGGCCAAGGAAGCTGGGGGCGAGATATGGGGAAGAAGGGTCAATGGCGTGCTGAGAGAATGCATCCGGCAGCAGCACAGTTATTTCTTTCCATCAATTGAGGAAAATCCGGGCGAATCCATTTCTGTTGAATGGTCGCATCCACTATGGTTCGTGCAAAAGATGCTGGATACCCGGGGAATTGAAAAAACGGTTTCAATCTGCCGGGCCAACAATGAACGTCCCCGGTTGTCCATTCGCATCAATCGGCTTAAAACCGATAAAGATCAGGTTCGAAAAGTACTAAGTTATGAACGAATTGAAGCAAAAGACTCGGATCTGCTTGACGAGTTTTTAATTGTGAATCGATTGGGAGATTTGTTGCGTTCGGAGGCGTTTGAACATGGATTTTTTTCTGTTCAGGATGTCAGCGCCGGTCTGGTTTCGCATCTGATTGATCCGCAGTCAGAGGAACGGATTTTGGAACTGGCCGCGGCCCCCGGAGGCAAGACCACGCACATGGCCGAAATTTCTAAAGACCATGCAAAATTATTTGCAGTCGATATTAATCCCATGCGGCTGCGTAAATTGGTGCAAAATCAAAAAAGGCTTGGGTTGAAATCCATTTATCCTGTCGCAGCGGACGGACTTGAAATGCCGTTCGGCCTGTTCGATAAAGTACTGTTGGACGCGCCCTGTTCGGGTTCCGGTGTGATGAGGAAACATCCTGAAATACGATGGCAGCGAACTCCTCAACAAATAGTACAATTGACGATGATTCAAAAAGAACTTCTGGGAGCTGCGCATCGACATGTTCGGAAAGGGGGCATTTTAATTTACAGCACATGTTCCATTCTGCAGGAAGAAAATGATGATATTGTTACAGTTTTTCTTCAAAATCATCCGGAATATAAAATTGATCACGCCAGCCAATTTGTCAAAAAGAATGTGGTGGATGAGCCTGGGTGGATTAAAACTTGGCCCGATGTTCATCAAACAGATGGTTCCTTCGCAGTGCGGTTAAAAAAAGGTGGTTGAAGAAATGAATAATCTGAAATTATGGTTTGAGAGAAATAATACAGTTTTGCTGGGAGTAACTTCCACTATCGTTCTTTTCCTGGTTTTGATTGTTATACTGAATTATGCGGTCATGCCTCTCTATACAAAACAGGGTGCCGAAGTGGATCTTGTCGATGTCACCGAGATGCCCTATGATCAAGCTGAAAAAATGTTAAAATCACAAGGCTTCAAAATGGTTCATGATACGACAACATTCAATGCGACCTATCCGGAGAGTACGGTTATTGCCCAAAATCCTCTGCCTTATACAAAAGTCAAAAGGGGAAGACGTATCTATGTGACACTGAGCGGCGGAGAGCGAATTGTGAAAGTTCCTCATGTTATCGGAACATCCGAAAGGGATGCGATATTTACGCTTCGAGGAGCCGGGTTAACAATCGGAAACACCTACTACGAATATTCCAACTACTATCCGGAGGGAACCGTTTCCAAACAATCGATTTCGGCTGGGATCGACACCACCAACAAATCGATTGTGGATATTTCGGTCAGCCTTGGAAGAATTCCTTCGGAATTTATCGTGCCCAATGTGGTCGGCAAAAGTTTTGATACCGCAAAAACATTGTTGTGGAAATCGGGGCTTAAGGTAGGTTCGGTAACCTATCAGTTGCATGAAAAATTAATTCCGTTTACGGTTATTTCCCAGGCAGTTGAACCAGGCAGTAAAGTCAAACAGGGGAAATCCATCGATTTGGTAGTGAGCATTATGGAGGAGAAATCTTGAAAAATAAGATTATGATTTGTCCATCCCTGCTTTCTGCAGATTTTTCAAAACTTGCCGGTGAGATCAGGATTGTTGAAGAGAGCGGAGCCGACGGAATTCATCTGGATATTATGGACGGACATTTCGTTCCCAACCTGACATTCGGCCCGATGGTCGTAGAATCACTTCGAAAAGTAACAAAACTGCCCTTCTGGTCGCATCTGATGATCGAAGAGCCGGAAAAATTCATTAAGGCGTTCGGTGATGCGGGATCAGACGGTATTTATGTGCATCAGGAAGTGAAGGCCTCTTTTGACTCTCTTCTTGATTTAATACACGCACTTGGGATACAGGCCGGCGCTGTCATTAATCCCGAAACGGATTTTAAAACGCTTCAACCTTATTTAAAACATATTAAACGAATTCTTGTGATGACGGTTCATCCGGGTTTTGGAGGACAGAAATTCATTACAGGGCAGCTTGATAAAATACGGTATATCCGGCAGTTTATCGATCAATCCGGGTTCGATATTTCCATTGAAGTGGACGGCGGAATCAATCTGAATACAGTTTCCTCAGTGGTCCAAGCCGGAGCAGATATTTTAACAATCGGGTCTTCTATTTATCATGCTCCGGACCCGGGGCATATGCTTCAGGAAATTCGAAAGTTGGCAGACAAAGTATTCCAGGCGCGTTTGAGACTTCGCTGAGCTCATTCGAGGCACTCACCATGAACTTGAAAAGCGAATTCATACGTAAATCCATTCATATTCTTGCGCTCATTGTTCCTTTCAGTTATCATTTTTTGGACCGAAAAATCATACTTGCCATGATCGGTCTGGGTGTTTTTGTGGCTGTTTGTGTCGAGGTGCTGCGTTTTCACTCTCATGTATTTCGTGAATTATTTAATGGTCTGCTTGGCAAACTGCTGCGAGATCACGAGACCACCCAATTGACCGGATCGACCTATCTTCTTATCGGATGTTTTTTAACAGTTTTCTTATTTATAAAATGGATCGCAATGGTTTCCCTTTTATTCTTGATCGTATCGGATGCGCTTGCTGCCATTGTTGGAAGAAAATGGGGAAGACACAAAATATGGAAAGACAGAAGCATAGAAGGCTGTGCCATGTTTTTGATTTCTGCATTTTTGAATGTTTTAATCGTGCCTGACAGTCATTTTCTGATCGGCATGGCCGGCGTTGTTACTGCCTGTGCAGTTGATATTTTTATTCATGACATCAATGACAATTTAACAATTCCTTTAAGCGCGGGAATCGTTATGCAGGGCCTCGTATGGCTGTTCGGATAAATCTGTTGCTGACCAAAATAATAAATGCACATCATTTGATTAAATTAAGAAATCCTTCACAATGCAAAAGATAGAGATTAAAAATGGGATTCTTCCTGATAGCAGTGGCTTTTTGCGATATGTGTCCTATGTTATCCAAAACGGATTCAAGAAGAAATTTGAGGAGCAGTTATTTCTGCCTCATGTTCTGATCAGAAACAGTGAGTCCATTTTTAATTTCAAGAAATGGGATCGACCGGATTTATTCCAAAACTTCATTATAAATAGTGAAAATCGGAATCAAAACATTTCTTTCGAGCAGTCTCTGGAATTTTCGGGAACCACTGCCTTTATCGTCATAAAGGAGGATTCACTTCTTTATGAAAACTATTTTAACGGTTTTTCACGAGATTCATTGTTCCGGGTCTATTCCATTTCAAAATCATTTCTGTCTGCTCTTCTGGGTGTTGCGTTGAGAGAAGGTGCCATTCAAAGTGTTCATGAACCCGTCTCAAAATATATGCCTGTGCTGAAATCCGGATATTTCAAGAAACTCACAATTGCCAATCTGCTTCGAATGGATTCGGGAATTGAATTCACTCAGGGCTATGCCCCATGGAAGGATCAAATCAAAACCTATTTTAGTATAGATTGCCGCAAATTGATTTCACGAATCCGGATCAAGAATCCGGCAGGCAAATATTTTCATTATAACGATTATCATTCTCTGATTCTGATACAGATTATAGAAAGAGCAATCGGGCAATCCGTTATCCCTTATTTTGAGGAAAAACTGTGGCAGCCTCTCGGGATGGAGTATCCTGCATACTTATATTGTGACAGCATAAAACACGGCCTTCCAAAATTTGAAAGCGGTTTGAGTATCCGTCCAATCGATCTGGCTAAATTCGGACGGTTGTTCTTAAACTCCGGAAAATGGAACGGTCAGAAGATTCTTTCACCGGCTTGGGTAGCAGAATCGACTAAAAAAGATCCGAATGACACTCGTGAACGATATTGTTCCGATTTTATCAAGCCACCGCTGGCTCACTGGTTTCAAACCGGCAGAGGATATTATCAATACCACTGGTGGGGTCACTGTGTTGAACAGAATGTATCCGATTATTTTGCATTGGGTATTTTTGGACAATTTTTGTATATTAGTCCAAGAAAGCATTGTATCATCATACGACTTGGAACAAGAAAAGGAATTCGGAACTGGTGGCCGAATGTTCTTAAAAGAATGGTAGACAGTATATAATCGGAATAAAATCGTATCCGTTCAGAATATTCAACGATTACATGAACACGCATCGGTTTTATACGTAGAATATACAAAAGGTGTCGGATCGTAGAATCATTGTTGATTTGGAGAAAAGATAACTTATGGATTTTAAATTTCAAAAAAAGGATTTTAATAAAATTGCGAAAGTGCTGTCCGAACAGTTTCAGCAATCCGACAGTTGCTACCGTCTGGTTTTAATAAATGAAGAGGAAGGACGACGGCTCTCTCTCGAAATTTATGCCGATATCCCCATCGGCAAAAAGAGAGGAAATCTGATTTCTGTTTATACGCCGTCTGCTCATCTTCAGCTTCATTTCTGTTCCGGGTATGTGGTCAGTGAGATGCTTGGAGAAGTGACTTTTATTGGAGAACACGGCGGCAAACTTTCGGGTTTGATTATTGAAAAGGATGCGGCGTGTTCGCTGTTTTCAAACGTTGATACACATCTTTTGTCCGGTGATTTTACAAAACTTGGGCCTGAAGTGATGCTTTCGGGAATCGCACTTTCTCTGGCGGAACATATTTTACCAGATAAATCTTCGGAATAAAATGAAAAATACAGAGCATCATAACGATTGGGTTGGGGAGTATATTCAGACGCAGGGATGTTCGCTTTTTGGAGTAGCCGATCTTGAACCGATCAAAGATCGGTTTTTGTTATCTCCCGAAGAGCTCAGGGGGATGAAATTCGGAATTTCAATAGGGGTTATTTTATCCAAATCTGTTCTC
The DNA here is from genome assembly GCA_964617625.1 of uncultured bacterium. Lineage (GTDB taxonomy): Bacteria > Zhuqueibacterota > QNDG01 > QNDG01 > DSAB01 > CAZTZL01. The sequence goes on along the minus strand of CAZTZL010000004.1, from coordinate 40,999 downwards.
GACGGGATTCAGGACAGGCCGACGCTCCTTTATAAATGGCATTACCGCCAGGCCAATAATCTGTTGGATAAAATCGCGTACGGATTGACAATTCAGATTGTTGAGAAAGGATTTCTGGCGATTCCTATTCCGGCTTCGCAGGTGATCGACCAGGAAAAACACAAGGGGCATGTATCGCACCGTCTTGTGGGGGAGGCGGCCGGATTGGGGTGGAGGGGACGAAACAATTTGCTGGTCAATGAAAAATACGGTTCACAAATTCGTCTCGTCACCGTATTGACCAATCTGCCGCTTGCTTTGAACAAACCGGTCGGGCAAAATTGCGGGAGCTGTCACCGGTGCGTGAATTTGTGCCCGGCTGGTGCGCTTGGAGATGACCCCAGAGAATATGATTTGGATAAATGCTACAATTTTCTCACGCAATTCTCAAAGCTGAAGGGTATCGGCATGCATATTTGCGGTATTTGTGTCAAGGCCTGCTTCGGCAAACAGAACAGTTAAATCATGTCCGATACACTTAAAATATATACATTAACACTGGGGCTTCTGCAAACCAACTGTTATATTGCTGTCGATGATCGAGCCAAAAAAGGGGTTGTGATCGATCCGGCGGATGATGGGGATTATATTGTTCAATTTATCCGGAATCATCACTTGGAGGTTCATCAGATTCTGCTGACGCATGGGCATTTTGATCATGTCGGGGGAATCGGAACGATAAAAAATGAATTGGGAGCGGAAATCTGGATTCATGAAAAAGATGCGCCGATGTTGGAAAACCCCGGCCAAAATCTGTCTTTTCTTATGGAAGGCGGCGGATTATCGCACCGGGCGGACGGATTTCTTGAAGAAGGCCAGTCTATCGAATATGGATCCGGTCAATTGAAAGTGATTCACACTCCCGGACATACTCCGGGCGGGGTCAGTTTCATCGGGGATCATTTTGTGTTTGTTGGTGATACACTTTTTCGGAACAGTGTGGGGCGTTCGGATTTTCCTTATTCTTCCGGAACGCAATTGATTGAATCCATTCAAAAAAAATTGTATATATTGGACGATGATTTCATTGTTTATCCCGGACACGGCCCGGAGACCACAATCGGAAGAGAGAGGAGTAAGAATCCATTCGTTTCCCAGGATCGATCCAGCGTTTAAATCCCTGCTCGATCGATTTATCAATTATTTGGTACTCGAAAAGGGACTTTCAAACAACACGCGTCTGGCATACCGGAACGATATCAACAGGTATCTGGAGTTTCTTGAAGAACAGGGTGTCCGGAAAATAGGGAGAATTACGCCTCAGCATATTAGAAGTCTGATTATTCTTCTTTCAAATCTTGGAATGGCCAGTTCGAGCATGGCCAGAAATATTACAGCCATTCGTATGTTTCACCGGTTTTTGATGAATGAGAATATTCTCTCTTGCGATCCAACTGATGATCTGGAAGTACCGAAAATCGGGAGAAAACTTCCGACATTTCTGGAAATTCCTGAAGTGGATTTGCTGCTCTCTCAGCCGGATGTTCAGCTGCCCAAGGGAATTCGCGACAGAGCCATTCTGGAAACATTATATGCAACAGGAGTACGAGTTTCCGAATTGACCGGGATCACCCGATCCAGTATCATCGAAGAAGAAGGGTTTATTCGTGTTTTTGGAAAAGGATCCAAGGAACGTCTGGTGCCGATCGGGTCAATTGCATTGGAATGGATCCGGAAATATCAGGATTCAGTGAGACCTGATTTGCTGAAAGAGATACGCCGAAATGACATTCTTTTTCTCAGCATGCATGGCAGGCCGTTAACGAGGGCTGCCGTGTGGCAAATTCTGAAATTTTATGTCGCACAGGCAGGCATCGAAAAACGGGTCAGCCCGCACACGCTGCGGCATTCTTTTGCCACACATCTCTTGGAAGGAGGAGCCGATCTGCGTTCTGTCCAGGAAATGCTCGGCCATGCTGATATCTCGACAACTCAGATATACACCCATCTGGACCGGGAATATCTCAAGGAAGTGATACAGACATTTCATCCTCGTGAACAGAGCAGAATCGATTGAGAGGATTATGAAGCAGGTGAGAAAAAAACAATACCGGTTTTTATTATTCGCTGTTTTCATTTTCAGTTTGAATGATGGATATGGCCAAGAGCGGTATTTGTTTCAAAAACTTGATCCTGTTTTAAGCGAACTGGTCACATTGTCCGAAAAATATCCTGAACAGTTTTATAATCCGGATCTTAAAGAAGAGGGGAACCGGATTTATATTGATGTGTTTATTCAGACGACCGATATTGCAGAACTGAAATCAGCCGGTGTCCGGACTCATTCTGAAATTGGAGATGTGGTCACAGCAACATTAACACCGGTTCAATTGTGGACAGTTGCGGCGTTGCCTTCTGTGATTCGGATCGAATCGGTCTCAAGGTGCAAGGCTGCTCTGGATGTCAGTATTCACGAAATTGGCGCGGATTCTGTTTGGGCCGGCTATTTGGGTGTTCCCCGGCAGGGAGAAGGCGTCATTATTGGGATTTATGATTCGGGGATCGACTGGACCCATCCCGATTTTATCGATAACTCGAATGATTCGAGAATTCTCTTTCTTTGGGACCAGACTGATAATACAGACACCGGAACGACATCTTTTGGATACGGCACTGAATACACGCAGGAACAGATCAATAACGAAATCGACGGTACGCCCGCAGGATTGGTCCAGGGCAGGGACAGGACGGGACACGGCACACACGTTGCCGGAATTGCTGCGGGGAACGGCAGGGGGGCAGGCAATGACAAACCTTCTGAGGTTTATGTCGGCGTAGCTCCCAGAGCGGATCTGATTATCGTTAAGGGTGGGGATGGTGTTTATGACAATGATCGTATTGTTGACGGCATCAACTATATTTTTCAAAAAGCGGAAGCATTTGATCCATCTCGTCCGGTGGCAATCAATCTGAGCGTCGGAGGAACGCATCACGGGTCTCACGACGGGACGAGTTTGTACGAAAGAAGCTTAACCAATTTCTTGAATGAAGATGGACGGGCCATTGTCACGGCGGCCGGCAACGAAGGGGATGATCCGATCCATTTTAAAGGAGAAATGTATTCGACGGTATGGGATTCGGTTGTCATTGAATTCGAAGTCGAAACCAATGAATCGGAAACAAGGAACGATCTCTATTTCGATATCTGGTACACTTCCGCACTGGGTTTGAAATTGATTGTTGAAACGCCAAGTCACACGCGTCTCGATACGGTCGATGCAGGGGAGATTCTTTTTTGGCCGCAGGCCGGAATGCCCATGATTCATGTGCAAAACGATGATGAAGATACCGAGCATTCCAATGGTGATAAAGAAATTTATATCCATTTATCCGATACCCAGAACGGCGGTGCGATCCAGAATTTCGAGACAGGTATCTGGAAGCTGATCTTTGTAGGCAAGTGGGGACGTTTTGACGGATGGATGTATGATAGATCCGTTACGGCCAGAATCACACAGGGCGTGGATTATTCGACACTCATCGCAGAGCCCGGAAATGCGAATCGCGTTCTTACAGTTGGATCCTATGTCTCGCGCATCAATTGGCCGAGTCTGTCTCAAAATCCATGGGGTCCCGGCGGGCTTACTGCAGGACAGCGTTCTTCATTTTCCAGCCAGGGTCCGACACGTCCTAATTCCACCCAATCGAATCCTCCCAGTAAACCGGAAATTACCGCACCGGGAGAATACATTCTATCTTCTTTGTCGGATCAGACATCATGGCCTGGTAATCAATATATTGCCACGGACAGCGTCCACTGGGCATTGCATGGAACGAGCATGGCTGCGCCTCATGTGACTGGTGCAGTGGCGCTTCTTTTTGAGTCTTTTCCGGATACATCGATTTCAATCGTTAAAAACTGGATTATCTCATCCGCAAAAAGAGATGCGAATACCGGGCACGCCGGCGAGCAATATTACTGGGATGATCAGTGGGGATACGGCAAACTCGATATCTACCGTGCGGTTTTAAAAACTGATGTTGAAGAAGAAGAAGCGAGTGAATTTATCCCGGAATCGTTTGATCTGTGGCAAAATTATCCCAATCCATTCAATCAAACAACGGTTATTCGATTCAATGTCCCTGAAAAAACAGGACGTTTAAACAGAAAAGCAGTCATTCAAATCTATGACATCCAGGGACGTGTGGTTCAAAAAATTGAAAAGGAAGTGCAAGCTCCGGGGCAGTACAGGGTGGAATGGTCAGGTCAGGATTCAAACAGCCGTATTTGTTCCTCTGGTATTTATATCTATCGATTAGAAATCGGACCTGGTTCATACAGCCGTAAAATGATTTTATTAAGATGACCCGTTGTGTATAATTAAAACTGAAGGCATTAATGAAAATATTTGTAAATGTCTGTGAACATGTCATTTCGAATCCCGATACTTCGGGATGAGAAATCCTTTAATACATAGCTATTAGATTTTTCCCTCCGGTCGAAATGACAGTTTTTCTTTTATTTACAAAGAATCACAATCAATGATATTTATATTATGCACAACGGATTAAGATAGATTCTGATTTTGTTCATCTGCTGACTGCAAGTGTAAAAGCAATAAAAATGCAAGAGATAATCGACAAAATATCAAAAATTGAGAATGGTTTCAAGCCGATTGAGTTCGAAGCAAAAAAGTGGTTTGATTCACATTCGATCAAGGATAATATAAGATTGGCGACTGAGTTATTGGAGAATGAGGTATACCAGGTTCGTTGTCTGGCTGTTTTTTTACTGGGATTCTGTGCTTTTGCGGATTTGAGTGTTTTGAAAATTTTGAGGACAACAATCGCTGCAGACCCAAGCTGGCAGGTTCAGGAGATATTGGCCAAATCCTTCGATCAATTTTGCAAAGACAACGGCTATGAAAATTCATTGCCGGTAATCATCGATTGGTTAAAAGACAGCAATCCGAATGTTTGCCGGGCAGTCACAGAGGGATTGCGAATTTGGACAAGCCGGCCATATTTCAAGATCAATCCGGAAATTGCAATTCAATTGATTAGCCAGCACAAGGCAAATGAGAGTGACTATCTTAGAAAATCGGTAGGTAATTCATTACGGGATATTTCTAAAAGACATCCTGAACTTGTCGAAAAGGAAACATCCATGTGGGATTTATCCGATAAACGAATTCATTTTACCTATAAATCTGTAGTGAAGAATAAAATGCGATAGATCAAACGATTTATAACTTTTTTATTTACGTTTGATGATAATAAAGAACAAGTGAAATCTCTATGCTGCACAATATTAAAAGGCTGACCAAACATTCCATTGTTTACGGCATCGGCCATATTCTCAGCCGATTTATCGGGTTTCTTCTCCTGCCGATTCATACCAATTATCTTTCTCCGGAAGAATACGGAACCGCAGCGCTTTTGTTTTCTTCTCTTGCGATTTTGAATATTATTTTTACTTTCGGCATGGATGTGTCTTTTCTTCGATTTTTTATCCTTGAAGAAGACAGGAATGGAAAAAAAAACATATTCAGCACTATTTTTTGGACCGTATTGGCAGCCGGTTTCTGTTTTTCGGCCGTTCTGTTTTTATTCCCGGAGACTTTTTCGGATATCATCTTCCGCTCCGTTCATTATGTTCAGTTGATCCGTCTGGCCGGTGGAATTCTGTTGGCCGATGCCCTGGCACTGATTCCCTTTCTTGTACTTCGGTGCGAAGAAAAGTCGGTTCAATTTGTCGTTTTTAAATTTCTCAATATCGGCCTTAATCTTGGACTGAATATTCTGTTCGTTATTCATTTGCGCCGTGGAGTATATGGGATTTTTTGGGCGAATTTATATGCCTCCGTCGCTACTTTAATTATTCTTCTGCCGGTTATTTTGAGGTGGCTGCGTTTTCAATTTAAAAAATTTAGACTCATTGAATCCCTGCAATTCGGTCTGCCTTATATTCCGGCAGGCCTTGCGCTTCTGGTAATGGATCAAATCGGCCGGTTTTTCTTAGACCGGATGATCGGCAAGGAGGCGACAGGACTTTTCAGTGCCAGTTACAAACTAGGCATGTTCATGGCGCTGATCGTGGCGGCGTTTCGTTTTGCCTGGCATCCCTTTTTCCTGGCCACATCCAAGGAAAAAAATGCACAGCAGATTTTTGCCCGTGTGCTCACTTACTTTCTTGTGGTGACAGGTTGGGTTTTCATTGTTATTTCACTTTTTATCAGTGAAATCGCTCATATTCAGCTGTTTGGAATAAGACTGTTCGGGGAAGGATTTACCGTCGGTCTGTCGATTGTTCCTATTGTTTTACTTGCGTATATTTTTTATGGTCTGTACATTCATTTCATTGTCGGAATTTATTTAAAAAAGAAAACGTTCTATCTTCCGATTGCTACAGGGGCCGGCGCTGTGGTCTGTGTTCTGATGAATTTTCTTCTGGTACCCCGTTTTGATATTATGGGAGCAGCCTGGGCCACATTTTTAGCTTATTTTGTGATGGCGGCTGTTCTTTATATTGTGAATCAGCATCTTTATCCGATTCGTTATGAATTAACAAGAATACTTAAAATTATTTTTGTTTCCACTCTTGTATTTTTTAGTAACCAGTGGTTCCACCTTGATAGTCATTTGACAATCCGAATTATTCTAACCATAGGTTATTTTCCGTTGCTGTGGATGTTCCGTTTTTTAACTGTAGAAGAGAAAACATTATTAAAAAAGAAATTGTTAAGTGTGAAGTAGTCTTCTTTTATTGTTGAATTGTAAACCAAATATTCTTTGATAAACAATGAATTACCGATTTAACCATTTTTTCCTCATCATGATTCTGTTTGTGATTTTTGGATATGGCCGTTCCATATCCGGGCGGGAGATTTCTGTCAAGGCCGATGTTCGAAAAAATATGGAAAATTTGCTGCAGGAAGAAGATACGGACGGGGACACTACAATCACGGTGAAGGATCTTTGCGGAAAAAAAACACCGAACGGAGACGGACTTTTTTTTCTCGAATCGATCGATCACAGACAATTTGAAATCGTCGGCACTTATTTTCTTTCCAATCTGCTTCAGGAATTGTGGCTCGACAAACAGACTGGTCTGGATACTGCTTTTATTCATTCCGATAAAATATTTGAAAATCCGATGTATCGTACATCTCGAATGATCCGGGATTATTACTGGGACGGATTGACAAGACGGATTGATAGCGAACATATCGATCAGGTTTTGGCTGATGAGAAAGTAAAATCGGATTCGGTTTTTTATTTGTATGTGCCCCATTCAGATTCACTGGCGTTGCATTATTATTCGGATATGGCAAAAAATCATCCAGAGAAACCATTCACAGTGGTTCGACTACCTAAAGAGATTACACCGGAATATGTGAATGGACTGGAAGGCAAGCATGGATTGTTGTCCCTTGCTCTCGATGTCAATGCGAATGGAGAACCCGTGCCATTGCCCTATGTGGTCCCCGGAGGCCGATTCAATGAGATGTACGGATGGGACAGTTATTTCATCGTTTTGGGATTGATTCAGGATAACCGCATCAAACTGGCCAGGGACATGGTGGATCATTTCGTGTATGAAATTCAGCATTACGGAAAAATCCTCAATGCGAATCGAACTTACTATCTGACGCGATCCCAGCCACCGTTTTTGACTTCGATGGCATTGGCCGTTTACGATAGATTGTCCAAAAATGTGGAAACAAATAAATGGTTAAAAAAAGTGATTCAGGCAGCCATCCAGGAATACTGGTACGTGTGGATGGGGCCGGATCGATTGACCTGGACCGGATTGAGCCGTTATTTTGGCAGCGGGATTGGTCCACCCGTTGAAGTGGAACAGGGACATTTTGATGTGATTTACCGTTCTTTTGCGAATCGGATGGGACTTGATATCCGTGAATTCGAACGGCAATTTCGGAACGGTTTGATTAAAGTTCCCGAACTGGACATATTTTTTGTGAATGACCGAAGCGTCCGGGAATCGGGTCACGATACGACCTACCGATGGGATCTCAACGGCAACTGGTGCGCGGATTTTGTGACCGTGGATCTGAATGCACTTCTTTACAAAATCGAAATCGATATTGGCTCAACGATCCGTGATGTTTTTCAAGACCGGTTTGTTCAAGATAACGGCACAGTCGAAATCAGTTATGAATGGTTTGAACGGGCTGAAAAGAGAAAAAAGAGAATGCTGCGCTATTTGTGGAATGAAGACAAACATTTGTTTTTCGATTACGATTTTATCCATAAAAGGCAGCATCCGTACATTAGTGCAACGGCCCTCTATCCGCTCTGGGCCTGTGATCCCGATAATTCAACAACACGGATATTAACAAAATATCAGGCTGAAAAATTAGTTTCCATCGCATTGAAATCACTGGAAATGGCGGGTGGTGTGGCCGCTTCTGCCGAAGCATCGCGGGGGAAATTATCCAAAGATCGGCCGCAGAGGCAGTGGGATTATCCGTACGGATGGGCGCCCCATCAGATGTTGATCTGGCAGGGGCTGATCAATTACGGATTTGATTCAATTGACAAGCGTTTGATTTACAAGTGGCTCTATACGATCCTGAGAAATGCAGCGGATTATAACGGCATGATTCCGGAAAAGTTCGATGTGGTGAAGCGTTCCCACGAAGTATTTGCCGAATACGGCAATGTGGGAAGCGAGTTCGATTATATCGCCAGAGAAGGATTCGGATGGATGAATGCTTCGTATCAGGTCGGGCTCGATTTGCTTCCGGATGCGTACAAGATAAGTCTGAAACAACTCATTCCTCCGGAATGGATTTTTGAATTATTTCGAGAATAAATTTTCACAAAATAAACGGGAGAACGATAATGAAACTTCATAAAATTCAAGAAGCGATCAGAGCATCCGGGTTCGACGGATGGCTTTTTTACGATTTTCACAACCGGGATCCGATTGCATATCGGATTCTGGGCATGGATTTCGGTAAATTCACCAGCCGGAGGTGGTTCTATTATATACCGGCTGAAGGGGAGCCCGTTCGTCTAATTCATAAAGTAGAGCCTACGAAATTGGATGCACTTCCCGGAAGGAAACAGTTCTATCTGGCCTGGGAAGAACTTCATTCGTCATTGAAGCAGATACTCGGTCCCGTACCCAAAAAGATTGCCATGCAGTATTCCCCGTTGAACAACATTCCTTATGTTTCCATGGTTGATGGCGGTACGATAGAGCTTATTAAAAAATTTGGATATGAGATTGTCTCGTCAGCGGATCTGGTGCAGATATTCGAAGCAGTCATCGATGAAGCGGGATATCAGTCCCATATTGAAGCAAGTAAGAAAATCTATCAAATTAAAGATGAAGCATTTCAGGAAATCGGAAAAGCAATACGAGAGAATCGAAAAATCACAGAATACGATATTCAGCAGTTTATTGTCAGACGATTCGAAGAGCAAAAATTGACCTGTATGAATGAGTGGCCGATTGTAGGCGTGAATGGTCATCCCGCCAATCCCCATTTCGAACCGACGAAGGAGAATGCCTATGTCATTAAAAAAGAGGATATGGTTTTAATTGATCTCTGGGCCAAGCTGAATCAACCAGGGGCCATTTTTTCGGACATTACCTGGTGCGGTTTTGTAGGCGATTCCCCTCCTGAAAAATATGTGAAGATATTCGAAATTGCCAGAGATGCGCGGAAAGCGGCCCTGGAATTCGTCAAAAATCGATTTGAAAAAAATGAAGTGTGCTATGGATGGGAAGTGGACAAAGCCTGCCGGGATGTCATCAAGAATGCAGGGTACGGAAATTATTTTATCCACCGCACCGGACATTCCATCGGGGAGGAGGTGCACGGCAACGGCGTTCACATCGACAATTTGGAAACAAAAGAGGAACGGCAGCTCATTCCCGGAATTTGTTTTTCCATAGAGCCGGGAATTTATTTAGAAGGGGAGATGGCTGTCCGGACGGAGATCGATGTCTTTATCACATTAGACAAAAAGATCATTGTTGCGGGGAAAGAACAGGAAGAACTCATTTTAATTGACTGATCATCTAAAAAAATAATGCAAGAAGAGGAGGAAAGATGCACTGGTATCTTTATATCATTTTAGCCTATGTCCTTGTCCTGATGGCATTCAATATTATTCGATCCAGGCGGGTCAAAAGCCACGACGACTTTATGGTGGCGGGACGATCGTTATCGATCCGTGTCATGGTTTTTACTTTGATATGCACATGGATCGGTTCCGGAACATTCATTGCCGGTGCGGAATACGCTTACAAAGCAGGATTCAGTTCGATTTGGATGCCTGCAGGAGCATGGGTTGGAATCATCATTATATATTTTCTTGCCGGGAAAATAAGAACATTCGGTCAGTACACTATTGGAGATATTTTAGAAGTACGATACGGAAAATTTGCGAGAGTTTTTGGGGCGATCGCATTGATTATTGCATTTGTAACTATTGTCAGTTATCAGTTCAGAGCTGGCGGTTATATTCTTAATGTGATTACGGATGGGAGAATATCAGTCGAATTGGGACAGGCGCTCAGCGCGTTTTTTGTAATTACTTTCACTGCGCTTGCGGGAATGATGGCGGTAGCTTATACGGATCTACCGAACGGCATCATAATAGTAGCAGCATGTATTCTGGCAACGCCGTTTGTAATCATCAATGCGGGTGGATTGTCGCAGGCCGTTAAGGCACTGCCTGCCGGGCATTTCCAGGTATTCAGTGAAGATTTCGGTGCGCATCCTGCATTAAAAGCTTTCGGATATTTTCTGGCAACCATGATGCTTCTCATGGGTGTTCAATCGATGTATCAGAAGTTTTACAGCGCCAAGACGCCCAAAGATGCAAAACAGGCAGTTGCTTTGTGGATTGTCGGAACAATTTTTGTAGAAACTGTCGTTGTGGTGATTGCCGTGTTTGCCGCATCGAAATTCTGGAATCAGGGATATGATCCAGCCTCTATGGTGCTTGTTGCAGCAAGGTATATGGTTCCTGCGCCAGTCGGAATTCTTTTATTGGCAGCTGCCTGTGCCGTCGTTATTTCAACAGGAATGAATTATTTATTGTCTCCGAGTACGAATGTGGTCAGAGATATTATCCAGGCATTCCGGAAGAAGGAAATAAAAGATAAACAATTAGTTATCATTCAGAAAGTTGTTGTGATTCTTTTGGGGATATGTGCTTTTTTAATGATATTTATACCAACAATATTAAAAAAACCAATATCCGTATTAAGATACAGTTATTTTGCCTATACAATGTACGGTGTTTCGATTACGCCGGCACTCATTGCAGCGCTTGCCTGGAAGAGAGCAACAAAAGCGGGAGGCCTGGCTTCCATTTTATCAGGAGCATTACTGGCATTAATTTTAGAAATATTAATACCAGCTTTGTGGCCAGGCGTGTTAAAAGGAGGGGACCCATGGGGAATTCCAAGTATTTATCCTGCATTAATTGTTTCTGTATTTATGCTTATCGTTGTCAGTCTGCTGACCAAAAAACAGAGCAAGGAGAGCCTGGAAAAGATTTTTAAAACAAATAATAAATAGCCGGCTAAATGGAAAACACTTGACATTCACAATAAATCATTTATATTAGGAATAGTTCCTATTATTATTATGGCTTATAAATGTCGATCAAACAAGAGAGAAAATTGAAATCAAGCCGCCAGCGTAATCTTGTGCTTCGTGTCATTCGGTCGACACACTGCCACCCTACGGCTGATCGTATTTTCGAAATGGCCCGAAAGCAAATGGCCAATATCAGTCTCGGTACCGTTTACCGGAATCTGAGTTTATTACGGGATGAAGGCAAGATTCAGGAATTGAACATTGGCAAGGGATTAAGATGTTACGACGGCGATCTGCGGGATCATTATCATGTGCGCTGCACGGTCTGTGGAAAAGTAGAAGATGTGCCTCATATTTCACCGCGTGTATCGATCGATGAAATCGAGAAATTAACAGGATATCGCATTCATAATCATTTTCTTGAATTTCAGGGCATTTGTTCGGAATGCGATCACTCCAAATAACATATTCGTCATTATCCTTTTTTAAGGAATGATTATGGAAAGAAGAAGATTTTTAAAACAATCGTGCTCGGTGGCCATCGGTATAACCGGGATAGGGCAGTTGATATCGTCCTGCAGTAAAGATAAAACATGTCCCATGCAATCAAATCAAAATGAAAACAATTATGTTATCGATCTGAATCAATCGGACAATCAAGTATTAAATTCGGTAAATGGTGCTTTAAAATTTGATGACGTGCCGGGATATGCACTGCCTGTTATCGTTATTCGAATTTCCGAAACAGAAACGGTTGCTTTTTCGAGCCGCTGTACGCATGCCGGCTGTGAAATCGATCTGCCTGTGAATGGCATCATGGTCTGTTCCGGTCCCTGCGGGCATGGCTCTCGATACAATCTATCTGGTGATAATGTAAGCGGTCCGGCTCCTTTTCCGCTGGAAGAAATCCTGGCGACTTTAGAAAGTAATCAGATTATACTCCATCTCGATTCATGAATTGGAAACTTTTTATTTTAATTTCGTTAATATTTTATGCATCTAACAAATGGAGGGCCCTTCCGTTGAAAATAAAATCAATTTTATCCGTTATGCTTTTTTCATTCTTGTTTGTCCAAATTGCTTTTGCTCATCCACCAAGTAAAGTCGATCTCAATTTTAATCTGCAGGATCATATTTTGACTGTTGTAGCTGTACATAACACAAAAGATGTGGTGAAGCATCGGATTGGTAAGATTGTCGTTCAGCTCAATGGCAATGAGATCATTCAGCAGACGTTTGCAATCCAATTGAATCCGGATGAGCAGAAAGCTACCTATTTAATTCCTGGCGCAAAGACGGGGGACGAGATTACTGTGACTGCGCAATGCAGTATATATGGAAAGAAAAAAGTCAAAATCACAGTTCAGTCGGAGTAATCCACTAATTGTGGGAGTTTGGGATGATACGGAAAAAAAGTAATTTTCTTTTAATTGTATTAACAGCTTTGCCTGGTTTCATTTTTGCTTATGAAAAATACGCCATGCTGAATCTGAGTGTGCCTTCGGATCTTGAGGCACGTCAGATGCAATTTACCATTGTACATCGTTTTTATGGTGTAGCAACTGAAAAGCCACTCGAAACATTTTTCGGAATGCAGGGAGGCGCTAATCCGGGACTTGGGCTGCGAGTTTTCGTGGGAAGCGGAATCGGTATTTCGGGATCCTACGTTTTTAATTCTCCATTGAAGGCGTATTCTCTGGGCATTCAGTATAAAATTCCATTTCCTATTCGGATTTTCCAGTTTCAAGTCGAAGCCGAGTATTTTTCTTTCGAGCAGGCGATCAATTGTCGGAAGTATCATATGTTTTTCCAAATGGTATCCCGTATAGAACCTTTGTTCAACCGCTTAACGCCTGTAATTAATTTGGGTTATGATGGTTATAATGAAAATCTTGGATTGGGTCTTGGAGGGGATATTCAGTTAACTAAAAACCTGCATTTTATAGGTGAATACTATCCTATACTCAATTCGGATCTAAAAGATCGCAATAATATTTTTGCATTTGGACTCAAAATGCTGACGTATGGCCATCAGTTTCATTTTCTTCTGAGTAATAGTTATGGACTCGGCAATCGGATATTAATGCAGGGTGCAGATTCGAATGATTTACATTTTGGGTTTACAATACACCGGTTTTTTGAATTTTGATTTTTTATACGAAATCAATTCAGGAGGTATAAAGAATGAAGAAAATGACAGAAAAGAACTTAAAAGACGCATTCGCAGGCGAAAGTCAAGCTCATATGAAATATTTTGCTTTTTCCAAAAAAGCGGAAAGTGAGGGTAAATCCAATATTGCCCGGTTGTTCAAAGCCATATCATTTGCCGAACAGGTGCATGCAACCAATCATTTGAAAGCACTCGGAGATCTGGGAGATACAAGCGAAAACCTTCAATCCGCCATAGACGGAGAGAATTTTGAGGTGGAAGAGATGTACCCGGCCTATGATGCCGTGGCGAAACTTCAGACAGAAAAAGAGGCCATCCGTTCGATTCACTACGCCATCGAAGCGGAGAAAATTCATTCGGCCATGTATTCGGAAGCCAGAGAATTCGTAAAACAGGGGAAAGATATCGAAATGAACGATATTTATATTTGTCCTGTCTGTGGATATACGGTATCAGGCGATGTTCCCGATAATTGTCCGGTTTGCGGTGTTTCAAAAGATAAATTTGTAAAATTCTAAAGGTTTTCAATGATAATCGATTTATTGTACAATATCCTGAAAGCTTCCGTCGATCTCTGGCTTGCAGTGGCACCCTATCTATTGCTCGGGTTATTTGTCGCCGGGATATTGCATGCTTTTTTAGGATCGGATTTTATAGCGCATCATCTCGGTGGAGGGAGATTTTCATCAATCCTGAAAGCCACCATTCTTGGCATTCCGTTGCCGCTGTGCTCCTGCGGCGTGATTCCGGTTGCGGCTTCATTACGAAGGGAAGGAGCAAACCGAAGTGCTACGCTCGCATTCCTCATTTCAACACCGACCACGGGTGTGGACTCCATTGCTGCTACCTATTCATTAATGGGTCCTTTGTTTGCTGTTTTCAGGCCCATTGCAGCGTTTTTATCCGGTCTTCTGATCGGATTCCTTGATGCTGTTTTCAATCCGGAAAAAACAGTTATACATCATACGCATACCCATGAAAAATTATCGACAAAGTTCAGATTCAGGGAAGTCTTTCAGTATGGTTTCATTGAACTGGCAGGTGATATTGGTAAATGGCTTCTCTTCGGTGTGGTCATCGGTGGAATTTTGACAGCGGTTATCCCCGAGGATTTGATTCTGAGCCATTTTTCAAATCCCTGGATTCATTTTATTATCATGCTCGTTATTGCTATTCCGCTCTATGTCTGTGCGACGGGTTCGATTCCTATTGCGGCCGCACTCATCCAGAAAGGATTTGCTCCAGGAGCCGCTCTGGTCTTCCTCATTGCAGGACCGGCCACAAACACAGTCACATTATCGTTTGTATGGTCCAAACTTGGGAAAAAAGCATTTTATTTTTATTTAAGCTCAATCATAATTGTCTCCCTTGTTGTTGGGTGGCTGTTTAATCTGTTGTGGTTCCGTCTGGGCGGAGATATTGCGTTTGTTCATCATCATTCGAAAATGATTCCACCTGTTGTGACGATTACTTCAGGAGCGGTTCTGTTGGTTCTCATTCTTCGCGGTTTGATTCATACAAGAAAGGAAGTGGCGGATATGAAACTGGAATTGTCCGTAAAAGATATGACCTGTAAGCATTGCCAAATGACTGTAAAAAATGCTGTTGAATCTATTCCAGGAGTAGAAAAAGTGGTCGTGGATCTTGGTAAAAAAATAGTTGGTGTAAACGGAAATGTGTCTGCCGAATCTGTTGAAAAAGCAATTAGAAATGTCGGATATACACCGGAAAAATTAAATCCATAAAGGGTGGACGATCGATTCTTCATAAACAGTTGATTTAAAAATACAATTAATTTACAACTAACAGAAGGAGGTGCGTACTATGGAAAAGTGGGTTTGTAAAATATGCGGTTATGTGTATGATCCTGCTGTGGGCGATCCCGATAACGATGTGGCTCCGGGGACACCGTTTGAAAAAATTCCCGATGACTGGGTATGCCCGGAATGCGGTGCTGGCAAGGATGAATTTGAAAAGCAGTAAATCAAAAAGTTAAGGATGGGACATCTTTTTTGTGTTAAAACAAATTAGAAAAGGAGAATAATATATGCTGAGTAAAAAAATTGCAGAAGCCTTAAATGTTCAAATTAATAAAGAAATGTATTCTGCTTATATTTATCTTTCGATGGCTGCCTATAGCGAACATACAGGTCTGAGTGGATTTGCCAACTGGTTTATGGTCCAATATCAGGAAGAGAATGAACACGCCATGCGGATTTACAAATATTTGCATGGACAGGGTGCGCAAGTGAAACTTCAGGCAATCGAAAAGCCGCAAACCGATTACAAATCGCCTGTTGATATGTTCGAGAAAACCCTTGCTCATGAACAATTTGTCACCAAGAGCATCAATGATCTTGTTGATCTATCTTTAAAAGAAAACGATCATGCCACGCAAATATTTCTTCAGTGGTTTGTGACCGAACAGGTTGAAGAAGAAGCCAACGATCATGAAATTTTGGACAAGCTCAAGATGGTCGGCGAATCAGGAGGCGGATTGTTTATGCTGGACAGGGAACTTGGGAAAAGAGCATTTCATTCCGAATTAAAAGGTGAAGAATAAGAGGTGTCGTTATGACTCTGCCAAAAAAAGGAGAAGCCGCTTTCTCCTTTTGTCTGCCGGATGCCAACGAAAAGCGGGTTTGCCTAAAAGATTTTAAAGGCCAATGGGTCGTCCTCTATTTCTATCCGAAAGACAATACCAGCGGATGTACACTCGAAGCCATTGATTTTTCGAAATCAATTGATGCTTTTATAAAATTGAAAGCAGTTGTTATCGGTGTCAGCCCTGACTCACCGAAGAGCCATTGTAATTTTCGGGATAGGCACAATCTTAAAGTGAAGCTTCTCAGCGATGAAAACCACGAAGTAATGGATAAATACGCTGTTTGGATCAAAAAGAAAATGTATGGCAAGGAATACTTTGGTGTTGAAAGAAGTACATTTTTGATTGATCCGAGTGGAAAGATTGTGTCTGTTTGGAGAAAAGTTAATGTTCCCGGACATATTGATATCGTGCTGGAGAAAATCAAGGCAATACAAAACAATCGACTGTAAATAGTTGAAACGAATATCAGAACAATCAGGCTTTCGATTTTACTCACAAGTTTGATCACATGTTTTGAAACCTGAGTGGTTGTAGTGCGAAAATGCGGTCTGAAATTAAAAATATTATTGGACCTACTGTCTTTGTTATCTTTTAAAGATAATTTTTCTGAAAGACATATATCAAGAGGAGTCAGAGCGGGTCATGAATCAGGATGAAATTCTGAATATTCTTCTCATCGAAGATAATCCCGGAGACGCACGATTATTGGAGGAATTGTTGAAAGAAGGGGCCTCCAATGATTCTTCGGTAAAAAGAATTGAACTGATCTGGGCTGAGCAATTATCCACAGGTTTGGAAAAACTGCGGGAAAAGAGTATTGATATTCTATTACTCGATCTCTCTTTACCCGATAGTACAGGATTGGATACGTTTTATAAGGCCTATCAGGCGGCACCTCATATTCCGATCATTGTATTAAGCGGTCTCAGGGATGAGGGTGTTGCCGTTCAGGCGGTTCGGGAAGGCGCTCAGGATTACCTGTTCAAAGGGGAAGTCAGCGGATATCTGCTCTTGCGATCCATCCGGTATGCGATTGAACGGAAGCAAATTGTAGATATATCTCAACATGAACGGGATCTCATCAATGCCCTGATGAAAAACATTCCGGATACGATCTATTTCAAGGACAAACAATCCCGTTTCATTCGCATCAATATGGCCCAGGCAGAAGTATTGGGCATTGCCAATCCTGATGAGGCTATTGGGAAAACCGATTTTGATTATTTCCCGAAAGAACAGGCCCAGAAAGCATTTGATGATGAACAAAATTTGATCAAAACGGATCAGCCTCTTATATCGAAATTAGAACAAATAGAAAGGGCGGACGGCCGAATACGATGGGTTACGGCCACCAAGGTCCCTATGAGGGACCAGAACAATCAGGTCATGGGTATTATTGGTGTTTCAAGAGATATCACGGAAGAAAAACTAGCTCAGGAACGACTGGAAAAAACGGCAAAAGAACTGGAAGAGACTGCAAACCAGCTAAAACATACCAACGCTGAACAGGAACAGTTTGCCTATGTTGCCTTTCATGATTTACAGGAACCGCTTCGCATCGTGGCGAGTTATGTTCAGATGCTGGAAAAACGATATCAGGGAAAACTGGATGCAGATGCCAATGAGTTTATTCATTATGCTGTCAGCGCTGCAAAACGGATGAAACGATTACTCAATGATCTGCTGGTATATTCAAGACTGGGCAGTCATAATAAAATTTTTGAAGAAGTGGACTGTCAATATATTCTAAATGTGGTTCTCGGCAATTTGAAAGAAGAGATTTCCGCGAGTAAAGCCAGGATTCATTGCTGTAATACGATTCCGAAAGTCACTGGAGACGCACAGCAATTAATGCGCTTGTTCGGTAATTTAATCGATAATGCAATCAAGTTCAGAGGCGAAGAAGATTTGGTAATCGATATACAGGTACAACAAAAAGATGGAGAATGGCTTTTTTCAATAAAAGATAATGGTATTGGTTTTGACAATAAATATGCAGACCGTATCTTTATGATTTTTAAACGACTGCACAACTGGGAACAATATCCGGGAACGGGTATAGGTCTTGCCATGTGCAAAAAAATTGTGGAATTTCACGATGGAAATATATGGACCGAGTCAGAATTGGGCAAGGGGTCCACATTTTATTTTACATTGCCCAATGAAAATGCATAGAAAAGAGGAGGATATATCATGTCCAAGATTACAGAACTTGTTCATGAGGCAAATTGGAAAGAAGAAAAACATGTTCCTGTTATTGAATGCCCGGATCAAGTCAAAAATGGAGAATTATTTCAGGTCAAAGTAGGTATTGGAAAAGAAATTGCACATCCCAATACGACAGAACATCACATCCGTTGGATTTCATTATATTTCCATGCGGACGGAGACAAATTTCCATTTCAGGTTGGTCATTTTGAGTTTACATCACATGGAGAGTCCGTCGAAGGTCCCAATAAAGGATCTGTGTATACCCATCATGAAATTGCGGCGTCAGTAAAATTGGGAAAATCTGGCACGTTGCAGGCGCTTTCTTTATGTAATATTCATGGTCTGTGGCAGTCTGAAAAAGTAATAAAAGTCATCTAAATACTGACAAAAGCGGGACTGGAATGGGACTGCTGGGCGCACACATTTCCATTGGCGGCGGACTGGAAACGTGTTTTCAAAGAGGAGAAGAGCTGCAATGCGAAGCAGTTCAGATATTCAGCAGAAATCAAAAACAGTGGAAAAGCGCTCCTATTTCGAAAGAAAAATGCCGAATTTTTCAGCAAAGATACAGGCAATCTTCAGTACGGCAGGTTATCATTCACGATTCTTACCTGATTAATCTGGCCAGCCCGGATCGGGAAGGATTGAAAAAGTCCAGGGAAGCGTTTATAGATGAAATAAATCGCTCAGAGCTTTTAGGCGTTCCTTATCTCGTATTTCATCCCGGATCACACAAGGGAACAGGGGAGCGGGAAGGTATTCTGAGAATCTCAGAAAGTCTGAACCGGATTCTTGAAAAAGTAACAGGTAAACAGGTCCAATTGTTATTGGAAACCACATCAGGACAGGGCAGTCACATCGGTTATCAGTTTGAACAATTGGGAACGATTATTTCGCAAGTAGAAAAAAAGGACCAATTGGGCGTCTGTTTTGATACGGCCCATGTATTTGCATCGGGATACGATTTCAGGGATTTAAAAAGCTATCAAGCGACTTTTAAACAATTTGATAAAACAATCGGTTTGGAGAAACTGAAAGTATTTCATTTAAACGATTCGAAAAGCAGCCTGAGCAGCCGTCTTGACCGGCATGAGCATATCGGAAAGGGATTCCTCGGTCTTGAAGCTTTTCATCTGCTGATTAACGATATCCGGTTCGAAAACCATCCAATGGTTCTCGAAACACCCGGCGATATGGAATCTTATAAAAATAATTTGAATTTATTGCATTCACTGAAAAACGGGAAATAAAAAAGGAGATGTTTATGGAACTAAAATACGCCGGAGGAGAAATTTTAAAAATGGCGATTGAAATTGAAAAAACTGGAAAAGCGTTTTATGACGAGGTTGTCCAGGCCGTCAAAGATGGAAAAACAAAATCTGTCTTTCAATTTTTATCAGATGAAGAAGTGAAACACGAAAAGACATTTCGGAAAATGCTTCAGGAAATCGAATCGGTTGGCGAGGGGACTCCTTTTGATGACAGCGAAGTCACACGTTATTTCCGATCACTCATCGGACAAAAAATATTTCCATCCAGGCATGAAGGAAAACATAT
Source organism: uncultured bacterium (assembly GCA_964617625.1). Classification (GTDB taxonomy): domain Bacteria; phylum Zhuqueibacterota; class QNDG01; order QNDG01; family DSAB01; genus CAZTZL01. Next base: position 20,886 of record CAZTZL010000004.1, on the reverse strand, counting down.
GAAGACTGAATTAAGCGATCCTTCCGTTGCTGTCCGAATCGCAATGAGTATGGAAAAAGATTCCATCCTGTTTTACCATGAAATGATTCACGTAACTCAAAAGAAAGACCATGGTGTTATTGAGCAGATTATCGAAGAGGAACGCGACCATATCCGGAGAATCAACCGACTAAAATCTGAAATGAATATCTAATAACAGTTTTGTAAAGATTGAAATAGGTAACGTTTTTTTGAAATTTCATATAATAAAAACCAAAATCCAAATAAAGCACAAATGCCAAATATCAAAACTATCCATTGGCGTAGTTTAGATGATATTCTATTTGATGCGTTATCTTAACTATGAATAGATATTTAAGGAAAAGAGAATATTTGTATACACTGACAGCTATCATCACAACATTTAATTTGAATTTTATGATTCGACATTTATGTGCAATTTGGATTTTGTGTTTTTGTGATACAAATTGAAATTCACAAAATGATAGAAACTAAGATAGGAGGATAAAAAAATGTCAGTAGATGTTTCTTCTTTGACGAACGAAAAAGCTTTATCTGTTGCATATAAGTCAGAGATTGAAGCAGAAGAGACTTATAAGAAATTAAAAAAGCAGGTGAAAAATTTTGTATTAAAGGACAAACTTCAATTTTTAATTAATGAAGAAAAGAAACATCAAAAATTGCTGGAAGCAATGTATAAGAAAATGTTTAACGGGAAAGAAATATCTCCGGCAGAAAAATCCCTTGTTCCGAGACTGGATTTGGCTTTGTCTGAGGAAACATTGGTTCCTGATCTGCTTGAAATGGCAGTTGAATTGGAAAAAGTGTCAGAAGAGTTTTATGACACCCTTTCTGAAGAGATCGAAGATCGCGGTGTCCAGGAAATCTTACAATATCTGGCGAGCATGGAACATGGGCATTACTTTCTTTTAAAGGGAGAATTGGAGTTGTGCCAAAGAGATGAAATGTATTATGACCGGGATGACTTTCAGTATGATATGATTCATGTCGGTCCCTGAATAAAGCGGTCCATTGGAAATTAAAGAAATCATTTGTTATTCCTGCTGGTTGAAAGCCCCCGTATCGGGGGCTTTCTTAATTTCAATCCCTTGTTATGAAAACTGATAAAATATTTAACTAAAAAGCGCTTGATTATATAAAAAAGTTTTGTTAAAATAATTAGCTTATGGTCGAATTTAAAACAGAAAGATCCTCAAATCAAAGACTTCGCTTGCCGGAATGGCTGCGAACTCAAAAACGAGAGGATGAATCTATTCTTCAGTTTAAAAAAATATTACAGACATATCGCCTTCATACCGTATGTCAATCCGCATCCTGTCCGAATATAACGGAATGTTTTAAAAAACAGACTGCCACTTTAATGATTTTAGGTGATGTTTGTACGCGAGGCTGCAGGTTCTGCAATGTTTCGCAGGGAGTTCCTCTTCCTGTTGATACGGATGAACCCAGGAGAATCGGAGAAATTGTAAAAGTGCTTGATTTGATTCACATTGTTATCACTTCGGTTACAAGGGATGATCTGAAAGATGGGGGTGCCGATCAATTTGCGAAAACAGTTCGGCAGATTAAAAGCAAAATTCCAAAAGCTACCGTCGAAACACTTGTACCGGATTTTCAGGGAAACGAAGAGAGTTTAAGAACGGTTATCGCATCCGGTGTCTATGTGCTGAATCATAATGTGGAAACGGTTCCCAGCCTCTATTCATTCATACGTCCTCAAGCAGAATTTAATCGCTCTCTATCGGTGTTGAAAATTGCTAAATCGATTAAACCGCAAATCATAACCAAATCAGGACTGATGGTGGGTCTGGGTGAAACCTGGGATGAAGTATTATGTGTTTTTGAGAAATTAAGGGAAGCTGATTGTGATGCGCTGACGATTGGTCAATATCTTGCTCCGAGCAGAACAAGCCCTCCCGTTCAGGAATACATTCATCCTGAAGTATTTGAATCATATCGTGAAGTAGCGATTCGTATGGGATTTCAGCAGGTTCAATCGGGACCAAGGGTGCGAAGTTCGTATCATGCAGAGGATATGGCGGCGAAATGTAAAGGAGCGCTCCGGTGAGTTTATTATATCAAATTTTAGAAGATGCTGCTAATCATTATCCCGATGATATTGCGTTGGTTTTTCAGTCACATCAAATATCTTATCAAAAATTAAAAAATGCGGCGGATAGACTGGCTTCAGGAATCAAGAATCTGGGATTGAAAGCCGGTGACCGTGTTGCTGTGATGCTGCCCAATGTACCTCATTTCCCGATCAGTTATTTTGCACTCCTCAAACTGGGGATTTCTATGATCCCGGTGTCAACACTCTATAAAACCGAGGAAATACATCATCAGCTCGAGGATTCTGAAGTTAAGGGAATCATATATTGGGAGGGATTCCGCTCAAACGTCGCGCAGGCTGTTCAGAATCTGGAACATTGCAGAAATCTCATTGTCTTGGGCGATAAAGCACAACCCGGTGAAGTCAGGCTCAATTATTTAATCGAAAACAACGAGCCTCTTTTGGAATCGGCAGATTTATCCCAGGACGATACGGCACTCATTGTATATACAGCCGGTACGACGGGAAGGCCAAAAGGGGCCGAATTGACCCATCAGAACATCAGTTCCAATATCACAGCCTGTTCACAGTTGCTCAAACTCGATTCTCACGACAGTGTGTTAAGCTCGATTCCTCTGTATCATCCTCTCGGTTTTACACTTTCTCTTTCGACATTCATGTATGTGGGAGCGAAAATCATTCTCGAATTAAATTATGAGGCCGGCCACATTCTCCATTGTATTCATGCCAATAAACCGACTTATATAATCTGTGTTCCTTCAATGATAAGAGCCTTATTGGAAGTTGAATCCATGGATGAAATAGACACGAGTTCTCTTAAATATTGTTTGTCCAACGGAGATTCATTGAAACAGGAGATCATCGAAAGGTTTGAATCAAAATTTAAAACGACAATAATTGAGGGATATGGATTGACCGAGGCTTCCCCGATGGTTTCGTTCAATGATTCGACTCAGAACCGGCATGCAGGATCGATTGGATTACCGCTTCCCGGAGTTGAAATCAGGATTGTGGATGAAAATGACAGGGAAGTTCGAACAGGAGAGGTGGGAGAAATTCTGGTTCGCGGCCCGAATGTGATGAAAGGGTATCTCAATCGGCCCGAAGCGACTAAAGAGGTCATCAGGGATGGCTGGCTACGAACAGGTGATCTCGCACGCGTAGATGAGAGTGGATTCGCTTTTATCGAAGCGAGGAAGAAAAATGTAATCATGAAGGGAGGTTTCAGTATTTATCCGAAAGAGGTCGAACGGTTTTTAACCGGTTTTCCAAAAATCGAGGAAGCAGTGGTTGTTGGGATTGAGGATAGAGTACACGGTGAAGAAATACATGCATTTGTTGTTTTGAAGAAAGATGAACAGGCGACGGAAGAAGAGATATTGACATATATCAAAGAACGAATGGCGAATTATAAATGTCCGAAAGAAATCCATTTTGTTTCCTCATTTCCAAGAGATATCGCTGGACGCATACAAAGAGATAAAATAAAAAGACAATATCTAAACAAAGATGAAAAAGCTGAATTGGCAAAATCGATAAATAAAGGAGGGTCTTTGTGAAGCAATATGCCTCAGATCAAATTAGAAATCTGGCTTTGATAGGCCATGGTGGAGTTGGAAAAACTTCTCTGGCTGAAGTGATGGTTTTTTCGATGGGCGAGACCAATCGGATCGGGAAAATTGATGATGGAACAACTGTTTCCGATTGTCATCCGGATGAAATTGAGCGGAAATTCTCTATCAGTATTTCTCCATTGCATGGTGAATGGAAGGATTCGAAAATCAACATAATCGATACTCCCGGTTATTCCGATTTTATCGGAGAATCCAAAAGTGCCTTGCGGGTTACGGATCTTGCTGTAACGGTAATCAGTGCTGTGGAAGGAATCGAAGTTGGAACAGAACAGGTGCTTGAATTCGTTAATGAGTATAATATTCCAAGAATGTTCTTCATCAATCGGATGGATAACGAGCATGCCAATTTTGATAAGTCCCTTTTATCAGCGCAAAAACGTTATGGGAATAAAGTAGTTGCTTTTCAATTCCCGCTCAATCAGGGCGAAGGATTTAACAGGATTGTCGATGTTTTATCTATGAAGTTAATGACCTTCGAAACCAATCTCAGCGGAAAATGCACACTTTCCGAAATTCCCGAAGAATATAAGAAAAAGGCCGAAGAGCTGAGAGAAAAAATTATGGAATCCGCAGCGGAAAGTGATGACGCATTGCTTGAATCCTATTTTGATGCCGGCATGCTTACCGAAGAGCAGTTTCAAATCGGTCTCAGAAAGGGTATTTTACAAAAGACTTTAATACCGGTTCTCTGTGGTTCTGCGGGCAAAAATATTGGTACACACCCTCTTCTCGATATTATCGCGCGTTATGGACCCTCTCCAAAGGATTTTATCAGTATTAAAGGAAAAGAGACCGATGGCGGGAAAGAAATAGAGAGAAAGATCGATGACAGCGAATCGATGTGCGGACTTGTATTTAAAACGATTTCGGAAGCCCACGTCGGAGAGCTTTCCCTGATACGTATTTATTCCGGAGTACTCGATTCCGGAATGGAAATACTCAACAGCACGAATAAAAAAGGAGAGAAGATCGGCCAAATCTATTTATTGAACGGAAAGACGAGGAAGGAAATCGGCCATCTTTCAGCAGGTGATATAGGCGCATTGGTCAAATTAAAGGAAACGCGCACAGGCAATACATTATGTGACAAGAAAAATCCAATTATTTTGAACCCAATTCAATTTCCCGAACCTGTGGTCAGCGTAGCAGTCGAACCGAAGAGCCGGGGGGATGAAGAGAAAATTTCAAGCGGCCTGCATTTTCTTCACGATGAAGATCCAAGCTTTAACGTGTTTATCGATCCGGAACTTCATCAAACCATTATTTCAGGCCAGGGTGAACTTCATTTGAAGGTCATTATCAAGAGGCTGAAAGATAAATTTGGTGTGGAAGTCGAGGAAGAAAGGCCGAAAATACCCTATCGGGAAACAATTACGGGCAAGGCGGATGAAAAATACCGTCATAAAAAACAAACCGGAGGCGCAGGCCAGTTCGCCGAAGTATGGCTGCGTGTGGAACCGATGCCCAGAGGCGGAGGATTTGAATTTGCGAATGCAGTGGTCGGCGGTCACATTTCATCTGTTTATATTGCTTCCGTCGAAAAAGGCGTCAAACAGGTCTTGGAGAAAGGACCTGTAGCCGGTTGTCAGGTTGTCGATGTGAAAGCGACTGTGTATGACGGAAAAGAGCATCCGGTGGATTCCAAAGACATTGCTTTCCAGGTTGCCGGAAGAGAAGTATTCAAGCAATGTGTACTCAACGCCAAGCCGATACTTCTCGAACCGATCTATGATATCGAAGTGAAAATCCCTGAAGAGTGTATGGGCGATGTCATGGGAGACCTCTCCGGAAAACGAGGCAAAATCATGGGAATGGAAGCCAAGGGGAATTTTCAGATTATCAAGGCAAAAGTTCCGCTTGCCGAACTGGACCGTTATGCGACCACATTAAGATCGATCACTTCGGGAAGAGGTATTCATTCACGTAAATTTTCGCACTACGAACCGGTTCCCAAAGAATTGGAAGCACGAATTGTCGAGGAAGCCAAGGCCCAGAAGGAAAAGGAAGCAGAGAAATAGTGGATCAGCACGATAAAAATATTCACGGGAAGAAAAACATTCTTTGGGCTCCCTGGCGCATGGAATATATACAAACTACGGATAACCCATCCGGATGCATTTTCTGTGATAAACCGAAGGAATCCAATGACAAAATCAATCTGATCGTGTATCGGGGAAAATGGGCTTTCGTCATGATGAACCGTTATCCGTACAATAACGGCCATCTCATGGCCATTCCGTTTCGTCATACGAATGAATTGATCTCCCTGTCGAACGATGAAAAACTGGAACTGTTTGATCTGCTAATATTGTCGAAGAAAGCACTCCATGAAGTTATGCAGCCTCACGGATTTAACATCGGGATGAATCTGGAACGGGTCGCAGGAGCGGGGATTGCGGATCATCTTCATTTTCATATCGTGCCAAGATGGGATGGAGACACCAATTTTATGCCGGTCGTGGGGCACACTAAGGTCCTGTCAGAAGGATTGGAAGAAACATGGAAAAAGTTAAATTGTACCTTTTTAAATTTAAGTCGGAAAGAAAAAAAATAGGAGGATATGATGTATTCGATATGCGGTCGGTTCATCATTCTGTTCATCGTATTGTTCGTTTTTACCGTTCCAGGATTCGGGAAAGTGAATGCCAATCCCAAAGTTATTTTCGAGACAACCATGGGCAATATCGTTGTGGAATTGTATCCCGACAAAGCTCCTGTCTCCGTAGAGAATTTTATTACCTATGTGGACAGCGGATTTTATGACGGGACCATTTTTCACAGGGTGATTGACAATTTCATGATTCAGGGCGGAGGTTTTGACAAGGATTTAAATCGCAAAGAAACGCGTGAGCCGATTGTCAATGAAGCCACCAATGGGCTTAAGAACTACCGCGGTACAATCGCATATGCCCGAACCAATATCATCAACAGCGCTACGTCTCAGTTTTTTATCAATGTCGTGGATAACCATTTTTTGGATAATCGGGATGAAACACAACAGGGATATGGGTATGCTGTATTCGGCAAAGTGGTTGAAGGTATGGATGTGGTGGACAAAATCAAAAAGGTGAAAACAGGTATCCAGGGCGGCATGCAGGATGTTCCCCAGAAACCGGTTGTTATTATAACAGCAAAAGTCGTTGCACAAGATAAAAAATAAATTTTAATAATAAAAAACTTATTTCCCTGAACTTGTTTCAAGGTCTCATATTCTGAGGGAGTTGTATTAAAAGTCAAATGTTTATGTCATTCCGGCGAATGCCGGAATCTCTAAGTATTTCCTAATAAAAAGAAGCTAAAACAAGTTCAGCATGACGAAGACTTGACAAAGTAACTTTTGATACAGCCCAGACATTCTGTTTAATTATTTTTTAGAGCTTGTTATCAGTGAGCCATTGTTTTTTTAGCCAATATTGTTTGATCAAAGAAAGATGAGAAGATCACAATACAATAATCGTATTGAATCATCTGTCCTACATTATTTGTCAATCTGTGCTTTTGTCTTTATTTTTGCTTGGCTGTCTCGATGTTCCTACCCCGAAACAACAACCCATTATTCCAGACGAAATATCATTTACGGAAAAGCCTCGTATTACGGCCCGAAATTTCACGGCAGAAAAACAGCCAACGGAGAGATATTCGATCAAAATGCTTTGACTGCTGCTCACAGGAGTTTACCTTTCGGAACGATGTGCAAAGTCACCAACCGTGCCAATAAAAAGAGTGTCATCGTCCGTATCAATGATCGGGGGCCTTTTGTCCGAAACCGCATTCTGGATTTATCTTATCAGGCCATGAAGATGCTGGATGGTCTTCAATCCGGCGTCATCAATGTCCGGATCGAAATTATTAAATATGGATCTTGATAGTTTTTAAATGCTTGACTTTTAATTCATATTGCTTATTTAAAATTTAATTGCCCTTTTTAAACCATCAGCTATGCTGAAGGTCCAAGTTATGCTTTGCGGATAGGTGAGTGATGAAATAATTTTGTATAATAAAGAATACCTCCTTAAGTGGCGAAATAAAAGATGTTAACGGAAATGTTTGGCATTCTGTAATAATTGGCAGCCAGGTATGGATTGTCGAAAACCTAAAAGTAATTTATTGCCTGAATGGAGAAAAAATACCCAATGTAACCGGAGACACGGAATGAGTATATCTCTCTAATGGTTATAATGATGACTACTCAGGGGTGCCTATTGCGCATACAATAATTATAAAAAATATGCAGATATATACGGCTATTTATACAACTGGAATGCAGTTGACAATAGCCATGGTATTGCCCCTGCCGGCTGGCATGTGCCCACATATGATGATTGGTTGGAATTGCTGAATTACCTTGCTCTTGATGTCGGCAGTAAAATGAGGGAGACTGGCGCGACCAATAAAAGCGGATTTACAGAACTTCTAAGTGGTTTCTGTAACTACGAAGACGGCAAATTTTACTATATGGGTTTTTACGCTTTATTCTTGTCGACTCGCAGGCTCAACAGAAATACATTGCATAGTTGGTTTCTCAGTTACGACAATTCAAGATTGAACTGAGGGGCCATGTCCAGTACATTTATCTAATCTTTCTGAAAAAGAAATGGCGGATCCTGGGCATCAAGAAAGGACATTGATTTTGAAAAATCTCGGTATCGCTTCCGAAAAGATAGGTTTAACAAGAAAGAGAATTTTTTCTTATATTATCTCCGGAACAATATTTCTGATAATCTCGGTGCTTTCAATTGTATATGTCTATCATCATTTCGGAGGAAAAACATACTTGTTAAAATTCGATTTCTTTTCTCTGCCCATAATTATCCTGCTCATTTTACTGCTGATTTTATACTTTTCATTTGACGGCTTGCGGCTTTATTTTGTGCTGAAATCGATGAAGCAAACAATTATTTTTAAAGAGATCATGAAACTGGTTTTTATAAATATTCTCTTTTCAAACATCACACCTTTAGCTACTGGAGGCGGGTTTGTACAGATTTATTTTTTGAATAAGAAGAATATTTCTATCGGAACGGCAACTGCCGCAACCACGATTCGCACGACGTTGGCCTCTTTGTTTCTCTTCATTGTAACTCCCTTAATTTTAATATTTTGGAATATCCCGGGATTTTCTTCCGGCAAAACCGATATCTATGTTATTTTGCTGATTATAGTTTATTTCTCATTTTACTATATTCTTATCAAAAAAAATGCTTTCCTGAAAAGGGTTGGTTTCCAAACGTTTAATCTTCTCAAACGAAACGGCCTTATTTCCCCAAAAACATTCAGTAAAATTACCAGAAAAATTATCAAAGAAATAAATACTTTTGCCATTAGTTTCAAAGTTTTTGTAAATGGGAATAAACTATATATGGTTTTATCGGTGTTGTTTACTTTGTTGTTCCTGATTTCACTTTTTTCATTTTCATTGATTCTGCTTCACGGGTTAGGTTATCAGATTTCCTTTTTCACAGTGATGTTTTATCAGATCGTCATCACATTTTTCATGTATTTCACTCCCACTCCCGGAGCTACAGGTTTGGCGGAAGGTGGCTACGCATTACTTTTTTCTCAATTCGTATCTAAAACAGATATTGTGCCACTGCTCTTTTTCTGGAGATTTTTTACTATCTATATAGGAATAATTAGCGGTTTAGTCGTTTTCTATCTGGAATTTTATTTCGATCATGTTAAAAACAAATAAATCTCATAAAAAGCTTCTGCTTTATCTATTTGTTTTCATCCTGATTTTATCTTTGCTCAGGATTTTCATTTTATCGAAGGAAACGAAATTTGATTCCCTGAATCCCAAAAATATCGATAAAATTAAAAACACCATTCAGAATAACAGCTTCTCTTTTATCGTTTTAGGGAACATCAAAAATTCACTTTTAATCTTTAATAATGCAAATAGCACAAACTTGAATAATGATAATGCTGCTTTTATCGTTTCAAATGGGAATGCCGTCATTAACGGAAACGAGTTCAAGTTCAGTAGTCTAAATAAAAAGCTGAAAAAAATAGCAAAACACTTTATTATAGGTTTTGGGAAAAATGAAAAATCCGATGAGGGAGATGAAAGATTTTATCACCATTTTGGTTCGTATTATTTCTCTTTTCAACTGCGAGATTCATATTTTATTTTTCTGGATACGACCGGTAAAACGCCCATATATTTACAGAAAGATTGGCTCAGGAAGGAATTGGAATCGTCACTAAAATATAAATACCGCTTTGTTTTTATGCAGAAATCTCTCATAATTTTTGAACAAACAGGAGAATTGTATGATGAGGATTTTTGTATTTTGGATGTTGATTATCGTAAATTTCTGATAAACATTTTCCAGCAATTTCGGGTAACGGCTGTCTTTTCGGGAGCTGCACCGATTTTTTATCACACCGTTATCGGCGATGTAAATTATCTTAATTCCGGTTGTGCTGGAGGCACTTTGCTGCTTGATAATCCTGATAGTTATTATCATTACATCAAAGTAAAGATCGGTTCGCAAATTGAATATGAACCAATGCTCATCTCAAAAGGCGAGAATTCTTTTATTCACAAATTGCTAACTAATATCTTCTATTATCTCGATTCTTTCATCTACCTTTCTTTTATAAATTATGTCCTGATTCTTTCGGCAATTTTCATCGTGTTAACTTATATCTACAAGAAACTGAGCAAACCGGTAAATTACTATCGAAATTTTGATAATAATAAGATCGAAACTACTTCCCGAAAACTGAAGATTGTCATGTTTTCCAATAATTATCTGCCATTTATCGGGGGAGTTACGATTTCCATCAAGCGGCTGGCGGAAGGCTTGCGGAATTTGGGACACCAGGTTTATATTTTTGCTCCTCAATATCGAAAAAGCGATTATGGCAAGTATCGGGAAGAAGCTCATATTTACCGCTTTAAACCGCTATTTTATTATAAAAAAAGCAACCTGACAATTCCAATTCCTAATATATTTTCTGCTAATATGAAAAAGAAATTTCTCACTTTAAAACCTGATATCGTTCACTTTCATCATCCTTATTGGATGGGAAACATCAGTTTGAAATGGGCAAAAAAATACAACATTCCGACGGTCCTTACTTATCATACTAGATTAGAATTGTATAGTCACAATCTGCCGGTTTTTAATAATTTATTTTCTGGGAAGATTCCGCATGAATTGATCAAAAATTTTGCAAATCAATGTGACGTCATTATTGCTCCCACTACAACAGCCAAAGAATATCTCAGGAATCTGGGCGTAGGGAAAATAATCGAAATAATTCCTACGGGCATAGATTTTTCCTCTTACAATTCACCGAAAAAGGATATTGCTCTTTTGAAAAAGAAGTATCATCGTGATTGTGATATAATTCTATTTAGCGTTTCGCGTTTATCAAAAGAAAAAAACCTGTATTTCCTCTTGAATGGAATTAAATATTTAGCTGAGAATACAACGATCTCTTTCAAGACCCTTATTGCCGGAGACGGACCGGAAAGGGAAGGAATGCTTGAATTTATTAAACATAATAAGTTAGAAGAAAAAGTCATCTTGCTTGGTTCTGTTTCACCAGATGAGATCAGTAAGTATTTCATGCTTGCCGATATATTTGTTTTCACCTCGAAATCCGAAACTCAGGGGATGGTTCTTTTGGAGGCAATGGCGGGTAAAACCCCGATTGTGGCTATCCGCTCAAGCGGTATCGATGATATAGTAAAAAACGGATTTAATGGATTTAAAACGGAAGAAGATGTTGCAAAATGGGCGGAAAAGGTAATGGATCTCATGGAAAACCCGGAAAGCTTACTTCAATTCTCTGAAAATGCTTTGAACTTTTCCAAAAGTTATTCCAAAGAAGTAATAGCAGAAAAGATATTAAAAACTTACTTTGAGATACTAAAATACAAGATTGATTAATCGCTTGTGGTGTATTATAAAAATAGTAATGTTAGTTTTTCAGATAGCGCTCCAGTTGATTTAAAAGAAACAGATGTTCAGAATCTAATTTTAAAATTATTAAATAAAATTTATAAAATGAGAAATGTCATTGTACATAGCAAATAAAGTGAGCGGTCAAAATATATTCTATAGATTTCATCTTTCCTTTAGATGCGATTATTATTTTCGAGGAGATGTCCGTGCATGTTGTTGTCATAAATAGTTGGAAGGAAGAAACGGCGGAGTTGGCTCAAGTGATCTCCCGGGCGCTTGGAATCACGGTCTTCGAAGTGCAGCAACGGATGATCTGCGGCTGTCCAACCGTATTAGCCAGTTTCGCTGATCCACAGCAGGCTCTTGTGTCAGTGGAAAAACTGAATCAGATCGGAATTGCAACGATGGTCATCGACACCGTGGAAGTTCGCAGCAGAACAGGATCTATTATCGTTCGCCATTTTAAACTTAACGAATCATCGCTGCATATTGATACGGGCGACAGGCAAAGCGCCGATATTCCCTATGGAAAAATCGATGTGCTCCTGCCGACTACAAGCACGTTTACGAATTCTGAGACAACCACTTCCACCGAGCGCAAGTTCAGCCTCGGCAAGACCATTCTTACGGGAGGAATATCGATGTCCAAGAAGGTCAAGCACAAGCAGGAGGAGAAAACCGTAAAGTACAAGAAGGTTCTCTATCTCTATGTCAGCGGGAGGCAGCAGCCGGTTGTCTTCAGCCAGGAGGGTATCACCTACGATGGATTTGGTGATGCCATGAAGATATCACGTGAGCTGAACTTCGCCTACTTGATAAGCGAACTGCACCGGCTTTGTCCCGGGGCTGCCTATAATGACCGTCTGCTGAAGCGGATTGGACAGGTCCGGCTGCTGGGCCCTACACTAAATCCTGAAACCAACATTGATCTTGCGGTAGAGATTCTCGTTCGAAGTCTGCGTTCATCATTGAAGAGCGACAACACATGTATTCCGTGAACTTTATCGGCTGGTTGTCCTTGCCAATGATCATTCCGGGATTCAACCCCAAGACGAACAAAAAAGGAGAGCACAGCTCTCGAAAAACTTTCTTTACAGGATAGAACTCTGGAACGATCAAACTTTTTTTTAGAGTAAATTTGATATTAAGTGGAATCACATTTTCAGTGGAAGTTATCGGTTTGTTTTAAATCTCACTAATCCAGACATTCTGTTATAAAGAATAAATAGAGTTTAAATTGCCATGCGAATATTACTCGTAAGCAGCCCTAAAACAATTATCGGATTCGATAGAGTCACAAAACTTCCCAATCTTGGTTTGGCTTCTATTGCTGCCAATATTTTGAGAAAAAATATTGAGGTAAGGATATTAGATCTGGTTTTGGCCAAAAATGAACCAAGTCAATATTTATTAAATTACCTCAAATCCTATAATCCTGACATTGTCGGATTTAGCTGCATGACCTTTCAATATGATGATACGATGAGATTTGCCAGATTAGTTAAGGAATATAACCGACAAATAAAAATTATTTTGGGTGGGTATCATGCCACAGTTGAGTTTGAAAATATATTAAATAGCACTCACAAACAAAACATCGATTTTATTATCAGAAATGAAGGTGAAATTACATTTAATCTATTGATAGAACAAATTCAGGGTGGAGGAAATTATCAAGATATTCCATCACTTTCATATATAGAAAATGACACAATTATCCATAATCCTCAGGGTACTATACTTGATCTGGATCGTATTAAAATATCTGATAGGGAAAATAGAGTTTTAAAAAAGGGATTTCATATTCTAGGGTATCCTGCTGATGTCATTGAAACATCACGCGGATGTGTAAATCATTGCAAATTTTGCAGTATTCGTCAAATGTACGGCACTAAATTTAGAAAATATAAAATTGAACGAGTTATAGAAGATATAATGGATGCTCGCAATCATGGTGCTCAAGCAATCCTTATCGTTGATGACAATATTACAGTTGATGCCATTCGTTTCGAGAACCTTTGTAAAGGGATTATTCATTCTAATTTGAAAGATATTAAATATGCTATACAAGCCAGCATTCCCGGCTTAAAACAAGCGCCTGGTTTACCGAAACTAATGGCGGATGCAGGTATCAACATCTGTTTTATTGGGGTTGAAAATAGCAGCGATAGAAATATAAATTTTTTAAATACAAAACAAATTCAACGTTCCGAAGCCAAAGATATTATCAAGGAATTACAAGGCTATGGGATCACAGTCATTGGATCATTTATAATTGGGAATCCGGGAGATACGCGTGAAATAGTTTATGAAAATTATCATTACGCCAACAGTATTGATGTTGACATTCCGTTATTTCTTATTCTAACACCGTTTCCCAAAACTGAAATTCGAGAAGAACTATTGAAGTACGGATTAATCACCAATAAATATGACTATTCAAAATATGACCTGTTTCATGCAAATGTGAAAACGCATTATCTAACATCAGATGAAATTGAGAAATTAAGGGATGAAATTGCATTTAAAATATGCAAGAAAAGCTCACGATTATGGAAACTTGTGAACAGGTATCCGAATTATGCAATTAAGTTGTTATTCGATCAGTTAATAAATCAACCCAAGGAAGTTATTGGCTATATACGAGGTATGATTCAATAAATTAGGATAACGATGTGCTGCAAAATGATTTGAAACAATTATATCTCTTGGAAAGCCAGAAATATCTTGAATCTTTTGGTTGATCCAAGCCTTTCCACGTTTCAAACATCTGGATGGCGACGTCATAACAAACAGAATTTAACTATTTCACCAACTCCACAATCGTCGATCCCCATCCGCCGAATTCGGGCGGAGCGTCGTAAAAACGGGAAATACGGGGATGCTTCTTTAAAACCTGAATGACTTCGAATTTGAGCCGGCTTTTTCCTTTTCCGTGAATGATCTTTAACTGATGCAGTCCAAGATCTATCGCATTTTCCAGAAACGCTTCCATAATTTCAGGAATTTGTTCGGGGAAGAATCCGTGCAGATCAAGTGTGTCTGTCACTTCAATCGATTCGGGAATGCCTTCCGGAGGGTGTGCTTTTTTATGTCCCATCTATTCACGGTTTCTGATGGTCAATCGGATTCCTGTGTCTTCGTCCAGTGTAAAACGGATATTGGTTCCATCTTCAATGTGAAAAGTATCCGGATCCGCATATTCGATTCCGGTAATTGCGGGCATGTTATCGATGTACTTGATTGGTGATTCGTTTGTTTTGCCTGTTCCTCCGGCGAGAGCCGTGATCCGGTATTCGGGATAGGTCAGTGCTTGCGTATAAAGCAGGACGTAGTAAGTGCCCTCAGATACGAATTGTTCGTTTTTGTCAGTACCATCCCAAAATAAAATATGGGTTCCCGCAAGTAAAGTACCTTCGACAAGTGTTTTTACCGTTGCCTCTTTTTCCGTTTGGGATACAGGATCGCTGCAGCTGAAAAATAAAAAGAAAAATACTGCGGTTAAAAGAATCAGGTTGATTTTCATTGTTCCGGTTTCTCCTTCAGAGTCCATGCATTGATCCAGTCTGTTACAGTTTCCCACCAGAAACGGATATTCTCCGGCTTGTTGATATAATGACCTTCATCTGAAAAGTAAAGCACTTTTGAAGGAATATGTCTCTGTTGAAGCAGTGTAAAAGTCTGAAGTGTCTGATCCACGGGGATTAGAAAGTCGTTGGCGCCGTGACTGAGGAGCATCGGCTTGCTGAAATTATCCCCCATACGCAGAGGATTCCATCGGTCGTAATATCGGGAATTCTTTGCGGGAGATCCGTTAAATTCCCATTCCAGAAAGTACTGTGTTTCCGAAGTTCCGTAAAGCGAAGCCGGATCGATGATTGTTGCATGTGAGACGAAACATTGAAACGGGTTGGTATGCACATTGATCCAGTTGGTCATAAAACCTCCGAAAGAAGCTCCAAAAGCCGCCATTCGATTTTCATCCAGAAAAGGATATTTTTTTAATGCATATTCCAATCCGGTCAACAAATCCCTATAGGGGGCGTCTCCCCATTTGCCAGTCATGCCGTCACGAAACTCCTGCCCATATCCGTTGGAACCGCGGAAATTAATCAGCAAAAGGACATATCCCGAAGATGAGAAAATCTGTGGTGTGAAATATGGATGAAACTCATCTTTCCATGAATCGTTTTCTCCCTCGTGAATAAGGACAACCACAGGATATTTTTTCGCCGGATTGAAAAATGGGGGTTTTAAGATGAATCCATGCACCATTTTATTGTCATAACTGGAGAACCAGAAGTCTTCGGCCGAATTCATTTCAACTTTATCAAGAATATCTGAATTTAGAAAAGTCAATTGCATCAGGGATTCCCCTTTTTCATTTGTTTTGAATATTTCATGGGCGGAATTCATAGTCGTTCTCAGAAAATAGAGATCGCTTCCATCCGGAGACAGAAGAATGTTTGTGTTGCAGCCCTGATGCACCAGGCCCTTGATTTTTCCACTTTTTATTTCGACAGAGAATATGACGATTCTTCCCTGGTCTTCCGAGGTAAAATAGAGCCTGTCCGATTCCGGATGCCAGCAAATTTCGCCGATATCCAGATCAAATCCCGGTGTCAGATTTCGAAGCGCTCTTGTTTTTCGATTGTATATCATCAGGTCGTACTGGTCTGTGCCGCAGCCGGGCCGGCGCATCGATCGAAAAGCTAAAAATTTGCCGTCAGGTGAATAGACCGGCTGGTTGTCATTCGCAGGATTGAAAGTAATGCGCCGAATCTTTCCTCCTTTGGAAGGAACAATAAAAATATCATTATTTGTCGAGGAAGTGACCAGCGAGTCTGTATTACGGACAAAGGCAATTTCATTGCCGTTCGGGGAAAAAATAAAATCCTGCCGGCTTTTTAAAAAGAGGGGAGGAGCGTCATAATCTCCCGGGGTAATATCCCGCACCTTCCCTCCGGAAAAAGGCATGATGAAAATATGTTTTCTTTTACTTTTCAGCCATTTGTCCTGATATCGATATGGCATGTGATCGATGATTTTTACATTATTCTGATCAGGTAGATTGGGAAGTGTTGAGTCCGGTTTTTCAATGTGCGGGTCAACATCAGAAACGAAAGCAAAGTAGGTCCCTTCAGGAGACCAGATGAAATCATGAATTCCAGCGGGAATATTTGATATTTGCCTGGCTTCGCCTCCTTCCATCGGCAGGACATAGATCTGAGGTGTTCCGTTACGTGTGGAAATGAAAGCCAGCAGGGAACCGTCCGGGCTCCAGCAAGGTTTTCCGTCGTATCCTGAATGGGTTGTCAGCTGGCGGGATGTGCCGCCCATACTACTTACCAAAAAGACATCACTATTGATGCGGTTTTGTTTAACATCAGATTTCTCAGCTGTATAGGCGATCCATTCGCCATCGGGAGAAAGTCTGAAATCATTAATCCGTTGTATTGAAAATAGATCGTCAATTTGAATGGGGCGTTTCTGGCTCCACAGTATCACGGGCGCCAGAAGAACAATCAATACGAATCCTGCTTTTTGATTCATAAAAAACCTGAATAAATTTAATGTCTCAGAGGCATGCAGAGTATATTTTTAACTTTCAAATCGAAAAATCGGCAGACATTTGCCGGTTTGATAACCACAGCCGTATCTGCACCGTACCCTGTCCCTCCGACTGCAATAATGTCGCGTGTTGTATCGATAAGGCCGGCATCGGCGGCCATTAATGTAATTTCAACAGCGACTTTCATGCCCTGTCCGAAAATGCGAAGTGTGTTGGCAATGAGATCGTCCACAGTAGTTGTATTGAATTTTAGCCGCAATGCACGGCTGGGGCCTCCAAATGCGTGCTGACAGGTAAGAATTTTCCCATTGAAGGATTTAATTCTGGACCGATTTTCTACTGTAAGTTCCTGTTCGTTCTCTGAATTAAATCCTGCAGAATGCGTTACTACTATAACGCTGCGTGATTGAAGGTGTTCGGCTGCCAAAGCGCCTGTTGTACCGCGCGTTGTGGCAACAAGGATTTTCTCAATATTGAGTTTTTCGGCCCAGGTTTTCACACATTGCAATGTGGTTTTTGTATTCTCCGGACCTGATTTTTCGAAATAGATTGTCGAAAATTCTTTCATGGAATATCCATATTGTGATTGCAGTTATTAGAATTTAAAAAATCCTGAAAGAAAGTCAAAGAAAATATTTAAAATGTTATAATTTGAAGAAGAGTCTTGCTTACCCGGGGAAAAGGTTTACTCATTTCCGAAGATCGTATAGGGCGGCCGAAGGGTACCGCTGAAGTTCTGTGTGGCATAAATCGCTTTCATGCCCTGATATATTCCTGCGCCAATGCCGCATCCGATATTTTCGTATTGGGGATTTAAAATATTCTTTCTGTGGCCAGGGGATTTCATCCAATTCTGAACCATGTGTTTGGCAAATTCCCTGTATGTCTGATTCATGATCGGCTGGCCCGTATTTGCATTGATATATCGGGTATAGCCTTCTTTTGTAGTTGTATAAAAAGGAATGTTGGCAATGTTCAGAAAATAGTCCACACCGATATTTTCACCGACAGTTGTGTTAGAAATATTAAAACCGGCATTTTTAAGCCGGTCGGTTAACTTTTGATTATAAACGACCGGAGATTGATGCGAAAAGTAGTAAAGAGAGGCCATTTCCAGGCTGTGCCCTCTTGCTGATTTCTGCAGAATACTCGAAACAGTCAATGCTTTAAGATGATGATTGGTCCGTTCAATATTGGTATAATAGACGATGGCTGTTTCCAGCAGGATTTCATTGAGATGATCCGGCAAGATTGCTTCATCAATTGCATTTAAATTATTGCTGGTTATCTTATTTTGTGGATTTGATCCGCCTGAAACAGGGAGTATGAAATAATATACCAATAGAAAGGCCATTGGTTTTACCCAATGGCGCAGAAATGAATGTATATTATTTTTTGATGGCATGGTTATGCTCTGTTTTTTTGAAGAAACCAGTTCCTCCGGTTGATTATATAAACAAAGGCTTTTTATTATATATTTGATCAAGCATTGTTGATATAATTCGACAGGTCTGTATCGGACTCTTCAAAATCTTCAAGATTCATTTTATTTTCTTCTTGACTTTTTGAGATATCGGAACTCAATATATCCGATTCGGAATAGGGCTCTGTTTGGCTGCATTTTACGCAGGTAGTCGTATCCGGCAAAATTTTCAAGCGTGCCAGCGGGATTTCCTTACCGCAGAATTCACAGATAACTTTCTTTTTCTTTTTCGATTTGGGACTCATGTACTTTTCTCCTGATAAAAATGTTTACGACTATACGTTTTATTTCCGATAATTGTTCCCGAATTTCTTATTTTAACGTATTTGAAGCCGCAGCTTTGTCAAACTATGCGGCGAGAGAGTAATACGCATCGGATTGTCGATTCTTTTGAGAGGCATTGGTCTTGGATGAATGCGTTCCGGTGCAACAATGTTATTCTGGTCATTTGGTGATTCACCTCTCAGAGAAAGGGCAGTACCGCCTTCAATGGAGTTTTCTCCATGAATGGACAATTTTATTTGGACTTCATTGTCTATGGAAAGGTTTATCATTGTTAATGTCAGTGTGTAAGTGACGTCATTCCATGAAGCCAAAACATCGACAATGGGAAGTTTAAAAGATCCAAGGTGATTGGTAACTTTTTGTGTATTTGTGTCGACACGGGTCTTTAGATATTGTGATCCGATATGATCTTTCATAAAATCAAATATGTAATAGGTTGGTGTGCGAATCAGGGTTTCTTCTTTGGTATAAAATAACGTATGGCATGCATTTACAAGATAGTTTAAACTGGCGATACCAATTAAATCGGAAAATCGATAGAACAGGTGCAATATAGACGCGGCAAAAAGGCTGTCTCTCAACGTAACCACCTTCTCCGGATTATTCCTGGTACGAGCCGTATCGTGCTCAATACCCCAGCTGTCCAGAACCAACCGATTTTTTTTGTCTGTTGCCATATAAAGTTCGAGAATTTTGTTTATACGTATCAACCGGTTTTCCAGAAGCGGCAAATAACAAAACAATCCGTAATACTGGTTTTTTGTGATTGGTTTGATGCCCCCAAAGGGTTCAGTCGGGAAATGTGTATTGAACGAGAAATAATCGAGTAAATGTTCATGCCCAATAATGGCTTTAAAGAAAGCGGCGATCCACTTCTGCTCATCTTTGATTGAAACAACAAGCTGAACGGAAGGATCTCTTAGCTTGAGATAGTTACCCCACAGTTTAAGCAATTTTGCATAGCGAACCGGATCAGATCCGAAGTCGGTTTCATCACTGTTGCTGCCGACTTTCCAGTATTGCACTTTGGGAGCGAGCGGATTGGTTTGACGGTAATGACCCGAACCATGTTTTTGCCGTCCGGACAGGTTGCAATAAGATAACCATCCTATGGCCTGTTGTATACTTCCGGTTTCCGTGTTGAGACAGATATAGGGTTCCGCTTCCGCTTTTTCGCACAAACGTAGGAATTCATCGGTACCGAATTGATTGTTTTCAACGCCGCCCCAGATTGTATTTGGTTTGCGAGGTCGTTTTTGAACCGGCCCTGTGCCGTCTTCCCAGAAATAGCTGCTTGCGAACGGTCCTCCGGGCCATTTTATAATTCCCGGTTTTAGGTGCCTGAGAGCGTTAACGAGATTTGTCCGGTGACCCGCTACTTTCGAATATCCTGATCCTTTCCCGATCCAGACGCCTCCATAGACCATGCGGCCAAGATGTTCCAAGGAAAATCCATGCAGCAATGGAGATATTGTTCCACTGCGCTGATCCAGTTGAATTGTAATTTTTGTTTGTGATGTTGTCATTCAGATAGTAGATAAAATAATATTTTTAATCGCCATTCCTTCAATTGAGAAAGCTATCCCAAACCAGTTGATTCCGAATGCCCGGGATTTTTTTATTCCTTTTTTAATGGTAGATCAAGGACTACCGCGTTTTTCTGAATAGCCTGTGATTACTCTGATTTTATCCGAATAAAATAATGCCTCGTTTCATACGAAAGAGGCATGTACTGATAAAGAAGTTATACCAAAATAAAAAAATTTTACTGTTTGTCAAGCTTTTTTATTTAAAATTCATTTTTATTTTAAAAGCTATTTCGTCCATTCCATAGGAAAGTCGTTCGGCAATCTGATTACTTCGAACAGGGTAGCAATGAGCTCCCTGTTTTTACCGGC